>DASWXS010000334.1:0-11217 GCA_036405375.1 Bacteroidia bacterium | reverse complement strand
CCAGCTGATCGGGAAAAACCAGCCTGCTCCAGTCTATTTTTTTATTCATAAGTGTAACATTGTAGCCTGCACGCAAACGAACAATTTTTGGGATAGCCCTTTCGTAAGATTGGATGAAACCGATTGTTGTTGTTTTGTACATTCCTTCACCTGAAACATCCTGCATGGCTATAATCCCCAATCCACCATGAAATAAAGGATTGTAGATGTCACCCCATGCATTGTAGGTTACAAATTTGCTCGGAACGTTTGGCCATTGATTTCTATAGATCCCACCGAAACGTGCCCCTTTTGTTGTGCCTGCAAAAGCCGGATTGAGATACATGGGATTGAAAAAGAATTGGGAAGACGCAGGGTCCTGTGCTTTGATCTCATTCAAAAAAACAAAGACCAGCAGTGTGAAGCAAAACAGTTTGTATATAGGTATATTTCTCATTGCCATTAACGTATTAAGGATACTGTTCCCGTGTTTTTAACTTCATTATTAGGATATTCTTTTCCAAGCCATATTGCATCATTGCGGAAGATTGCTTCCACTTTCCATACATATACATCCTGGGCACAAGGTTCTCCCTGGAAAGTACCATCCCAACCCTCGCTTGGTGCACCGGTTCCATCCAATTTATCGCTTTCGAAAATGAGTGTTCCCCAGGTATTGAAGATCTGCAATTTGTACGATTTCAGCGTTTTCCCTTTCGGGATAAAATAACGAAGGTCTTCGTATGCAGAATTAGGAATAAAGGCGTTAGGTACAAACAGACCCTGGAAGTAATCAACTTCAACAGGTTTTATTATCGTATCGCTACAAGAGTATTGATTGGTGGAGATCAATGTTACGTAATAAGTGTCAACCCCTGGATACTGATGTTCAGGATGTATTCCTGTATTGGTTCCTGCTCCGTCGCCAAAATTCCACACATAGCTAACTGCTCCTTCGGAAGCATTTAAGAACTGGATGGTGCCGTTAGGAACTCCTTCTGAATACAATTGATTGTAATTGAAATCAGATGTTGGCGAAGGATTAACCGTAATAAGATTTGTCATGCTTAAAGTATCAGAACAGGTAGCGTAACTGGTTGCTATGAGTGTAACACCATAGGTTCCGAAATGCTCAAATACGTGAACAGGAGTGCTGTCTGTTGCTACAGTGGAACCATCGGTGAATATCCAGCTGTATGTATTTGCATCCTGTGTTTCATTACTGAACGTTACTGCGTAAGGTTCACAACCTAAAATGCCACTTGGAGTGAAATGAACTACAGGTGTTGGATATACATTGAATACATCTGTAACCGTGTCATAACAGCCATAAGTGTTATTCGCGATCAGGGAAACAGGATAGCTTGCATTGGCGGTATAGTTCCCAACAGTATGAGTTGAGGTTGTGGTTTGCCCGTTTCCAAGATCCCACTGGTAAGCATCAGCACCACTCGAATTATTAGTGAAGGTTACATTTACCGGAAAATTGCAGGAGTAAGTTGATGACATAGCAAATGCAGCTACAGGTTTTGGATATACATTTACCTGGCCTGTTACAGAATCTTTACAATTGTTTAAATTCTCGGCTACAAGCGTTATAGTATATGTTCCCTGGTTATTGTATGTATGTGTAGGGTTTTGTGAAGTTGAACTGTTCCCGTCTCCAAAATCCCAGGTATAAAAAGTGGAGTTTGTTGAGTTATTGGAAAAATTAATTGGCAAAGGCATACAGCCAAATAATACATTACTTACAAATTGCGGAATAGGAAGTGAATTGATTGTAACATTTGATGTTATTGTATCCCTGCAACCAAATGTTGTGGAAGTGCCGATTAATGTGATCGTATAAACTCCTGCAGTATCGAAACTATGTGAAGGATTTACCAGGTTGGATGAATCGCCATCACCGAAATACCAATCGTAATTCACTGCATTGGTTGAAGTGTTGTTGAATGTAATAGGCTGACGGGCGCAAATACTCGAAGGATTGGGGATAAAGGAAAGAGTGGGTTGCGGATGAACTGTTATGCTTACACTTGTTGTGTCGTAACTGCAACCATTATTCACATATTGATAGCAGGTATATGTTCCGGCAGTTAAATAGGTGTGCTGGGGATTGGTTTGTGTAGATGTATTTCCATCTCCAAAATTCCAGGTGATAAAAGTTCCGCCTGTAGCAAAGTTTGTAAAATTAACTGTATGAGGTGCGCAACCACTTGTAGTGCTGCTGTTGAAAAAAGCAGTAACTGTATTAGGATGAACAAGTATCGGTCTTCTCATCGTGTCGCTTCCGCATTCATTTACACCAACCAGTTCAATGATGAACGTTGTGTCTGCCATGCCCGTGAAAAAGGTATGCGTTGGATTGATAAGATTACTTATTGCTGTTCCGTCACCAAAATTCCACGTATATACATCTGCATTTCCGGTGGAAGTATTGTTGAATAATGGAGTGAATGGAGAGCAGCCTTCACTCAGGTTAGGCCCGAAATCTACAACCGGTATAGGCTTTACAACAACCGAGTCAAAATATCCAACACTTGCACATTGATTGCTTACCGTAAGTGAGATGTAATAAGTAGTATCATAAATTCCCTGCTGGTATGTTTGTGCAACAGGTGTAGTATCTGTTACAGTAACTCCATTACCCAAATCCCAGGTGAATGAAATAAAATCACCTGATGAGCTGTTAGTGAAACTTACATTCAGTGGCGCACATCCCGAGTCAGGAGAAGTAGCAAAAGTTGCAACCGGTGGCGCAGTTAATTGTATGGTTTGAGATACAGAGTCAACACAACCTAAACTACTTGTTGAAACCAATTGAATGGTATAAGTTCCGGTTGTTGTATAAGTGTGAGAAGGGCTTGTTACTGTTGAAGTTCCTCCATCACCAAAGGTCCATGCATCGCTTGCGGCTCCTGTTGTTGTATTGGTAAACACCGTTGCAATATTTATACAGCTTATTGCAGGAACGGTGAAACCCATTACAGGTAATGCTCCCACCTCAATGGTTTTTGTTTTTGAATCCGAGCAATGTGTTACAGGATCAGTATATGAATAGGTTAATGTGTGTACTCCAACACCTGCGGTTGCCGGTGTAAATAAACCAGCTGCGCTTACACCTGTTCCGCTCCAGGTTCCGCCTGCCGGTGAAAATCCACTTAAGCTAAAAGCAGGAGAACTGATACAGGTTGTTTCGTTTGTTCCGGCATCAACAACAGGTAAAGGTTTTACAACAACAACTTTTGTCGCAGAAGTCTGGCAGGTTCCAACACCATAAGTATAGGTTAATGTAAAACTTCCGACACCTGAGGTAGCGGGTGTGAACAAACCACTTACATCAACGCCTGTACCGCTCCACGCACCTCCTGCAGGAGAAAAACCGATTAAAGTTAATGTACTTACATCAATACAAACACTGTCGTTTGTGCCTGCATTCGCAACCTGCGGTGCAATAATAGAGTTAATGATGGTATCTGTATTGATACATCCTCCGGCATCTGTGTAGGTATACGTTAACGTATCATTCCCTAAGGGAGCAGTTGAAGGATCAAAAATCCCGCTTGCATTTGTAATCCCGTTCCCCGACCAAACACCTCCGGCAGGTGTGAAACCACTTAATGTTATTGTTGAGGGTTGATTGCAATACAACGATCCTGTACCGGCATCAACAACCGGTAAGCCCGTTACGGTTATAGTTTTTGTTGCTGTATTATTGCAACCGGTTGAAGGATCGGTATAGCTATAGTTAAGTGTGTGAGCTCCCAATCCTGCCGCGGATGCGTCAAATGTTCCGAGCGCTGCATTGGTGATGCCTGTGCCACTCCACGTTCCACCGGCAGGACTAAATCCGCTCATATTGAAATCTGCTGCATCTACACAAACAGTTACGTTTGATCCCGGAACTATTGCGGGAAGTGCTTGTACAACTACATCGCGGGTACCTGATGATGCACAGGTTCCTGATCCAAAATTGTAAGTGAGCGTTGTTGTGCCTGCTCCTGCAACTGAAGGATCAAATGTATTTCCCGATACAGCTGTTCCACTCCATGTTCCACCTGCCGGAGTGAAGCCTGTTAGTGTAAGAACTCCTGCATTCAAACAAAGTGTGTCATTTGCTCCTGCATTTACAATACTTGGATTTTGAACAGTAACAATGATAGTATCTTTGCTTGAACAACCATTAGCATCTGAATAAGTGTAGATCAATTGATGAGGGCCAATGCCTGCGGTTGAAGGTGTAAATACTCCGGCACCTGTTATGCCTGTACCGCTCCATGTTCCGCCAGCCGGACTTGCTGAATAGGTTACACTTCCGGGTTGATTACATTCAGAAATATCTGGACCTGCCGATACAGTGGGTAATGCACTTACAGTAATACTTACATTTGCCGATGCTGAACAGGTAGTTGTTGCATCAGTATAACTGTAGGTTAGTGTATGAGTGCCCACACCAGCTGTTGAAGGAGTAAAAACGCCACCCGCTGTAACTCCTGTTCCACTCCATGTTCCCCCTGTTGGTGTACCTGCCTGCGTGAATGTTCCGGATGTAATGCAAACCGTATGAGGCGAACCCGGATCAACGGTTGGTAAAGGATTTACATCAACGCTTACTGTATCATTAACTGAACATAAACCATTCGAAACACTTACAATATACAATGTACTCACTGTTGGATTTACCGTTGGATCAGAAACAAATGAAGAAAAACCGGCAGGAAGTGACGACCAGGAATATTGTAAGCCCGGAACAGAAGCACTTCCTATTTGAGCAGGACTTCCACCGCACACGGAAGTATTTGAACCTGCATTGGCAGCGGGAGCGGCAGTTACCGAAAATGTTTGCGAACTGTTTGCCGGCCCACATTCATTGGTAGCAGTAATGTTTACTGTATAATTGCCTGCTGCTGTATAGGTAACTGCAGGTGGAGCTGCTGTATTTGCTGTTGTGGGTGTTCCGCCTGTAAATGTCCATGCATAAGTTGAAATTGTTCCTCCGCCTGCAGTGTATGTTGCTGATGGAGTTACAGCGTAAGGCCGGCAACCACCAGGAATAGAACTTAAACTTACAGTTGGAACAGATTTAATAGTGATAATTGTATCTTTTTGCTGAACACCACATGGATTGGTAGTAGTAAGTGAAATGGTATAAGTTCCGGCTGCGGAGAAAAGAAATTTTGGATGCTGATCATCAGCATCCGTTCCACCTGTAAACGACCATCCTCCCGGACTTGCATTCCAAAAATAAACAAGTGAATCACCGGTTGATTGATTTGTTGTATTGATAGTAACGGGCGCGCATGCAGGTGGTGTAATGGTGAATTTTGCGGTTGGGGGTCCCAATATTTTTACGGGAAGTGAAAACGTACTTGGTCCGCATGAAGATGCTGCTGTTAAAGTTGCAGTATATGTTCCTGTAGCCGTATATGTATGTGCAACAGGTGCGTTGGAAGTACTTGTTGCAGTTGCCGGTGTACCATCTCCAAAGTTCCATACGTAGGAAGTTACCGTACTCCCGTTAGTTGCGTTACAACCGGGTATTGTTCCGTTGGTGAAGGTAACCGGAATGTTTACGCAACCAGGGTTTGGAATGGCTGCAAACTGTGCTGTAGGTTTCGAAGAGATCTTGATATTATTTACAGTTGCGGTTGTGGAATCGCAGGCGTTTTTTGCAGTAACTTTTACAGTGAACTGATTCCCTGAACGTCCGCAAGATGCAGTGCTGAAAGTATGCGTGATTGAAGTGAACACAGCCGGTGGATTCCAGGTAATCTTCGGGCTTCCGTCATCAAAATCAAAAGTATAAGTAGTAAAATTTAAGTTTGCACTGTCCAGTGTAACCGGGAAAGTTAATGTAAGGGGAGAGCAACCCAATGTATTACCTGGGCTGTTTAAACCAACCGAAGGATTGGTTAAGTTAAATACCTGGTAAGTTTTTGTGGCTACACAACCATTAGCTCCAGTTACCGTTAGCACAATGTCATAAATTCCTAATGCAGTATAATCGTGCGATACCTGGGTGAAAGTTGTTCCTGTGAAATTTGTTGAACCATCTCCCCAATTAATGGTGTAAGTGGCGTTGGTTGCTTGTGTGCTTGATCCGTTCTGTACCGCAATATGATAACCTGGTGTGGCAGGAGTTAGATTGGGATTTCCACAATTACTGAATGGCTGAAATATATTTGAATCTAATAAAGTTGCGTCGGGTTTATTCCCAACGCTTATATTCTGAGTGGAAGTATTGCTGCATCCATTATTGTTTGTAGCTGTTAATGATACGGTATATGTTGTGCTTCCGGAAGTGCCTGTTGCGCTGAAATTGTGTGTAGGATTGATCTGTGTAGAAGTATTGTTATTTGATCCGGCATCACCAAAATCCCAGTTGAATGTGAGTCCGCCACCGCTCGTGTTTGTAAATTGTACGGGAATGTTTGCACAACCGTTGTTCGGAGAATAAGTGAACGTTGGAGCAGGAACAGTGTTTGCAACTATGGTTACTGTATGCGAAACAGAATCTTTACAGCCGTTGGAAAAAGTACGAACCAGTTTTATAATCTTAGGGCCGGTTGTAGTGTAAGTATGAGTTTGATCCGCATTTGTTGTAACAGTAACAGGCGCCGATGCGTCTCCAAAGGTCCAGGTATAGGAAGTAGGACTGTTTGTAGATGTATTGGTAAAAGTTACAGGAGTATTGATACACCAGGTTGAAGGGAATGTAAAGCTAACAGTGCCGGGACATGCCGCCGCTGTTTTTGCGAAGAAGAATAGTATGATTACCCAATGAAAAGCCTTGAATTTCATGGAGTAAAGATAGAGAAAGCTGATGCTGACAGGTTGCGTTTAGTAAGATATTGGAAAAAAAGAAAGGTTTGGAGAATAGGGGGTATTTAGGTAATTTTGAAAGACAGGTATGAAAGAAAATATAGATATAATCGAACACCAGTTTTTAAAAGCCGGGGCAGAATTTCTTCTGACTCCTATGGCTTTGCAGGAAAAATTGAAAACAATAAAGGCATTCGTTTTTGATTGGGATGGTGTATTTAATGGTGGCGATAAAAACGATAACCGCAGTAGCAGCTTTAATGAAGCGGATAGCATGGGAACCAATCTCCTTCGTTATACCCATTATCGTTTATATGGGGAGATTCCTGTTACAGCTATAATTTCAGGAGAAAAAAATTCCATGTCGTTTTATTATTCATCGCGCGAACGTTTTCATAGCTGTTATTTCAAGATCGGAAATAAGATAGAAGCATTGAATCACTTGTGTAAAGAGCATAATATAAAACCCAGTGAAGTATGTTATTTTTTTGATGATGTACTTGATCTTTCCATAGCCAAAGTGTGCGGCATGCGTATCATGATAAACAGAAATGCAGGTATATTGTTCAAGCACTATGTGAGGGAAAATAAACTTGCCGATTATCTTACCGCCAACCAGGGCGGGAATTTTGCTTTGAGGGAAGCCTGCGAAATGTTAATGGGGATTAGCGGAGCCTTTGATCAAACAATTAAGGAACGTACAGAGTATGGTGCAGTTTATAAAGAGTACATTGAAAGACGCAATCAAACTACAACAACGTATTATACATTAAGCGAAGGAAAGATCCTGGAAAGTCCGGATAACTAGTTTAAAAGTGTACTTTAGTATAATATCTTAATTTAAAAATATGATTTTAGGAATAATTCCTGCACGTTATGGCTCAAGCCGTTTTCCAGGCAAACCGCTGGTTGACATAAAAGGCAAAAGCATGATCCAGCGTGTATATGAACAGGCAAGTAAAGCAAGAAAACTATCGAAAGTAATTGTTGCAACGGATGATACAAGAATAGCTGACCATGTAAAAGGTTTTGGAGGCGAAGTTGTGTTTACCGATCCCAAACACCCAAGTGGAACAGATCGTTGCTTTGAAGCACTTACCAAATCAGGAGGTGAATATAAATTTGTGATCAATATCCAGGGCGATGAACCATTTATTGATCCGCAACAGATAGATGAACTCGCAGTAGCCTGCAGTGATTCAACAGAATTACTTACCCAGATGATAGCTGTTGATTCACATGAAGTATTGTTTGACCAGGGCGAAGTAAAAATTGTTTTAAACGATCAACGCGAGGCTTTGTATTTCAGTAGGACTGTTATTCCATTTGTAAAAGGAATTGATGAAAAAGACTGGCACAAACATCATCATTACTACAGGCATGTAGGAATGTATGCTTACCGGGCTGATATCCTGGAGCGAATATCCAGGTTAATGCCATCATCATTGGAGAAGGCGGAGTCGCTGGAACAATTACGATGGTTGGAAGCAGGTTACAAGATCAAATGCGTTGAAACCAAATTTGACAGCCACTGTGTGGATACTCCTGAAGATATAGATAAAGTAGTGCGTTTAATGCGATTATAATGATATTCTTCTTTAAGAAACAAAAAAGCCCTGTGAAAATTCGCAGGGCTTTTTGTTTAAGATTATTTTGCTGGTTACAGAATCCACCTGAACAACAGGAACAACGATCCTGCTAATATTATTGTTACAGGAAGAGTAAGCACCCATGCCATCACAATGTTTATTACAGTCTTTTTCTGAAGATTTTTTAAGCCTTTTTTCGCAACCATACTTCCTGCGATACCACTTGATAAGATGTGTGTGGTACTTACCGGTAATCCGTATCCAGTAGCAACCCCAATTGACATCGAAGCTACTATTTCTGCACTTGCTCCCTGTGCATAACTCATGTGTTGCTTACCGATTTTTTCACCTATAGTAACTGCAACACGTTTCCAACCAATCATCGTTCCAAGGCCAAGTGCTATGGAAATCATTATGGTTACCCAGGATGGAGCATATTCAATCAGTTTTTTCGCTCCTTTGATTTCTGCTTCTATGGAAGATTTATCTTTTGGAGAAATAGCGAAGTTGTCGCTTTTTAAAAGTTTCTCTGCACTTTTAGTAATTTTCACCACATCTTTCCTGATCTCGAATCTTTCGCCTACAGCAATTTCAGTAGAAGAAAATTTATTGTCAACCTTTTCCTTAAAGTTTACTGCGTGCTTTTGAATAGTATGATAATGTTTAAATTCATCTTCCCCGAACTTGGATGTATCAGTGCTGGAAACGATATGTTCAATTTTTGCAATGTTGGCATTAACAGATTGTGTATTCACACTTTCATCAAGAGAAAAATATCCGGGTACAATAGAGATCAAAATCATCATGATGATACCAATACCTTTTTGTCCGTCATTAATACCGTGCATAAAACTCACAAACCCACAGGTGGTCCACAAGATCATGCGTACCCAGATCGGAGGTTTTTTACCGGGTACTGGTTCTTTATACATGATCTCATTTTTTATGAGCCGCTTAAAAATAAACATCACGATAATTGCCATTGCAAAACCTGCAAGCGGAGAAGTCAAAAGTGCCATTCCTGTTTCTTTGGCTTTATCCCAGTTAACTGCGCTGCCGGAAATATTATCAGGTAAAAAGTAAAACGCAATCCCAACACCCAGTATAGAACCAATCAATGTGTGGGAACTGGAAGAAGGAATTCCAAAATACCAGGTTCCAAAATTCCATACGATAGCACTAACAAGTATAGCTAACACCAATGCAATGCCATGATAAGGATTTGCATCTACCAATACATCCATTGGTAAAAGATTTACAATACCCATTGCAACCTTTGGACCTAACCATGCAATACCAATAGTTACTCCTAAAAAATTTAGGAAGCCACTGTATACTACAGCAACCGTTGGTTTTAAACTGTTAGTATAAATAACTGTTGCTACAGCGTTTGCTGTATCGTGAAATCCATTAATGAACTCAAAGAAGAATGCCAGTAGTAAGCATACAACCAAAAAAATCGCCAGTCCCGTCTCTAATCCAAACATATAAGGGTGTTTTTAAATATTTGACAAATGTAAAGTTATTGTTTTTTGCCCAGGTTAAGTTAATGTTAAATTCCAAGCTCGACCTGGAATACACCAAAGAAGTATTTGTTGCTTTCTGTGAATGTATGCAGGTTCCTGTCTCTGTTATAAAATATATTGAATTGAGTTTTTACTTTATGCTTCATAAGATATTTTGAAACGCCAAGTCCGAACTGTTCATTCTGATTCATTTGTTTGTAAAGATCCTTGTGCGGTGTTACAAGTGTATGTCTCGCTGCCAGCTCCCATTTGCTTTTGAAACAATAGCTCAATTGTGTATTTATCCCATCGCCATCCACCACAAAGCGTGTACTGCTACCGCTTTTTGTGATCGGGTTATCGCAATCCCTGCGGATATATTCTGAAGAGAAAGCCCATCCTTTATACTTAAACAGGAAATCAGCAAAATAAACGTGGAAACTTTTTGGAGTATACAGGTCTCTTCCAAGCTCGCCTTGTGTGCGGATAGCAAGGTCATTAAAATGATAGCCACCTGCGAACGAGATTTTTGGTTTCTCTTCTCTTGCAAGATCGCCTTCAAAATAATCGCCCCCATCAGTAAACTCGCCTAGTGGTAATAGCTCCAATCTCCCGGTATATGCTAAGCCCGAGTTACTGGTTAAACTATTGCGCCCTTCACCTGATGTAATAGCTGTTTTGAAGATGGTTTTAAATGTGGAGCCGATTTTGAAATGGTAATTGGCAAATACTCCAAAATCACGATCAAGAGTGAAGTTAGCATTGGCAGGCGAACGGTCATAGAATTGTTGCGCCCCTGATGAAATTACACGTTGCCTGTTACCCGGAAGTTTGGTTTGTCCAAAGCCAAGCTGAAGATGAGGATTGGGTTTGTAATAGATCACCGCGTCGCGAACAACATTAACGCTTGTATTGGTTGTAGAAGCATCATTCATTCCCCAATCCATATCACCTCTTGAAAACGAAAGTTGCATGTAATAAGATAACTTTGGATTGTATACGTGCCCCGCAAAACTCAAACGGCAACGACGTACACGCGCATCCCACGAAGAAGGATTGAGATCTTCGTCGGAAGTAGTATTCATTAAAAAACGGTTTTGCATCCGGAAACGGATGTTCATTGAATAAGAACTATCGGGAGTTGCAAAACCCATCCCGTTCTTAAAACTAAAATGGGGAGTTTTCCTGCGGGAAAGTTCTTTGGAAAGGTTATTTACCAGCTTGGTTAAACTGTCATTGCTTAAAGGTTCTTGTTGACCCTGCGCTTTTACTTCAGATAAAGTAAAGCTAACAAGAGCAATAAGTAGGATTTTCTTTAACAT
>DASWXS010000333.1:0-4187 GCA_036405375.1 Bacteroidia bacterium | reverse complement strand
ACAGCTCATTCAACAAAAGCAATCTCTACTTCAGGGTTGAACAAAGGAGTTTATGAGATAAATGTAACTATTGACGGAACTGTTTACCATTCACGAATTGTAGTTCAGTAATACAATCATTCAGTAATAAAAAAACCCGATCAGTAATGA
Source organism: Bacteroidia bacterium (assembly GCA_036405375.1). GTDB lineage: Bacteria > Bacteroidota > Bacteroidia > B-17B0 > Aurantibacillaceae > JADJDM01. Next base: position 4,037 of record DASWXS010000333.1, on the reverse strand, counting down.
TCGGGTTTTTTGTTTAAAATATTTTTATCAGGCCGCTTCGCTGATTACTTCTTTTACATCGTCGGGAAGCAAACGTTTCAATAGAGCTTCAATTCCTGCTTTTAAAGTCATAGTGCTGCTTGGGCAACCGCTGCAGGCGCCCTTCATTAATACGGTTACTACGCCCTCATTAAACGATTTAAAAACGATAAGTCCCCCATCCTGTTCAACAGCCGGGCGAATGTATTGTTCAAGGATCTCCACAATTTTATTTTCAATATCATTGGCCGGGGCAGCATGCTCGGTGAAAACAGTTTGTTTGTTGGCAAAAGAAGAGTCAGCCGCAACTTCTTTGCTTGGCAATTCAGAAATAATTACACCACCTTTTTGTAAGTAATCAGTCATAAACATACGAAGCTCCTGCATTACGTCTTCCCAGGCAACGGCATCGGTTTTGGTAACAGTAATATAATTCTGCGAAATAAAAAGCTGCTTCACAAAAGGGAATTCAAACAGCTTTTTTATCAAAGGAGCTTTTTCTGCTTCTTTTGCTGAGGTATAACCCGCTGTTGCGCCATTCTGTATCAGCAGCTGGTTAGCCACAAATTTCATAGATGCAGGGTTAGGAGTGCTTTCCAGGTAAAAAGTGTAAGGTATATTTTGAGTTTCCATTTTAAAACTTAATTGGTTTACTTTGTAAGTACAAAAATACGGATTAATTGCCTTCCTTATTACATAGATACAGATGAAGCAAAAAACAGATTTCCTCGTTATCGGTTCCGGAATTGCCGGGTTGAGTTATGCATTGAAAGTGGCAGATCACGGACAGGTTATGATCATTACTAAAGCCAATGAGGACGAATCGAACACCAAATACGCCCAGGGCGGTATTGCAGCCGTTTTATATGAAGACGATTCACATGAAAAACATGTACAGGATACCCTGGTTGCTGGTGCCGGATTGTGCGATGAAAAAATAGTGAGGATAGTGGTAGAAGAAGGAACCGAGCGTGTAAAAGAGCTAATTGACCTGGGAACCAATTTTGATAAAAAGCCAAGCGGCGATTTTGACCTCGCCAAAGAAGGCGGACATTCAGAACATAGGATCCTGCATTACAAAGATATTACCGGGTACGAAATTGAGCGTGCTCTATTAACTAAAGTCAGGAATCATAAAAACATTACGATATACGATCACTATTTTGCTATTGATATTATCACTGAGCATCACCTGGGTAAAGTGGTTACTTCCAAAACACCAGATATAACCTGCTTTGGAGCTTATGTGTTGAACACAAGAACCGGCAAAACCGAAACTATACTTGCCAAAACTACATTGATGGCAAGCGGCGGGGCAGGACATGTGTATGCAACTACAACTAACCCTGTAATTGCTACCGGAGATGGGATTGCGATGGTATACCGCGCCAAAGGTCATGTGCGCGATATGGAATTCATGCAGTTTCATCCTACATCACTTTATAATCCAAACGAAAATCCAAGTTTCCTGATCACAGAAGCAATAAGGGGTTTTGGTGCAGTGCTGCGTACCATTGATGGAAAAGAATTCATGAGCAAGTACGATCAGCGCGAAAGTCTTGCTCCGCGTGATATTGTTGCAAGGGCAATTGATACCGAAATGAAGATCCGCGGTGAAGACTATGTGTATCTGGATTGCAGGCACCTGGATAGAAAAGGATTTATCGAGCACTTCCCGAATATCTACAACAAGTGCATGAACCTGGGAATTGATCCTTTCAAAACGATGATCCCGGTAGTTCCTGCAGCGCATTATTTGTGCGGAGGGATAATAGTAGATGAATATGCAAAAACACGCATTGCCAATTTGTTTGCAGTAGGCGAATGTGCTGCTACGGGCCTGCATGGAGCGAACCGTTTGGCAAGTAACTCTTTGTTGGAAGCCGTAGTATTTGCGCATCGTGGAGCATTGGCTGCAGTAGCGTGTGCAAAAACAAGCACTTACAACGACGCTATTCCCGATTGGAATGCGGAAGGAACTGATAACCCGGAAGAGATGATCTTAATTACCCAGAGCAAACGTGAAGTACAGCAGATCATGAGTAATTATGTTGGTATTGTTCGTTCCGAATTGCGCTTGCAGCGTGCTTTCGACCGACTTGAAATATTATACAAAGAGAATGAAGCCTTGTATGAAAAAACTACAGTCTCTCCTAAGCTATGCGAACTGCGCAACCTGATCTGCATTGGTTATCTCATCATTAAGCACGCACGTATGCGGAAGGAAAGTGTGGGATTGCACTATATGGTAAAGTATGAGAAAGGTTAAAATTATTGCTGGCATTCAAATGTCGGTTTCTTAAAGCCACTTATGTCCTAAAAAACATTATTTTTACTCTACGAATTACTGTATGAAGATCGGGGTAAAACTTACGCTTACTTTTTTTAGTATCGCTTTTGCATCTATGCTGGTGATCGGAATTATTTCCTATCGCAAGGGTAAGCAGTCGCTCGAAGAAGAATCTTTTAACCGCTTAACTGCCGTTAGGGAAATGAAAGCGAACCAGATCGAAGATTATTTTTCCCAGATCAAAGATCAGCTCATTACTTTCTCCCAGGATCCTACCGTTATAGAAGCCATGAAAGGGTTCAAGAAAGGCTTTAATGAATTACCGGAAGATGCTAACCTGGAAGGCAGGAAAAAAGAATTGCAAAACTATATCTCTTCTGAATTCCTTCCCAAACTCAATAAAAACAGTGATAAAAAGATCGGACTCGAATCGGAATTGTGTAACAACGATCATGGCATTTTATTGCAGTACCAGTATATTGTGGCTAACCCCAAACCTGCAGGTTCCAAGCACGAGTACTTGCAGGCGCCAGATAAAAGCGAATATTCGGATACACATTTAAAATATCATCCTTTCTTTAAAAATTTCCTGGAGCGCTTTGGATATTATGACATATTCCTCATCGATAATAAAAACGGGAATATTGTATATACTGTTTTTAAAGAAGTAGATTTTGCAACTTCATTGCACAACGGTCCGTTCAAAAATACAAACCTCGCAGATGCCTTCAGGCATGCTGATTATGAGAACATCAAACAATCGGTTCAGTTTGTTGATTTCAGGGATTATCATCCTTCGTATAATTCGCCTGCCTCATTTATTGCTGCCCCGATGTTTGAGAATGGAGAAAAAATAGGTGTGCTGGTTTTCCAGATGCCTATTGATAGGATCAACGATATCATGACCAGTAAACGCCGCTGGGAAGATGTTGGTTTGGGCAAATCGGGCGAAACCTATATTGTGGGTGAAGATTTCACATTGCGGAGTCAATCACGTTTTTTTATCGAAGACAGTTCGGGTTATTTTGCATTGATGCGCAGCATTGGTACATCCGAAGCCACTATTGCAAAGATGCGTAATTTCAAAAGCACCATCGGTTTGCAGAATATTAATACCGAAGGAACCAAAGATGCATTGCTAGGAAATACAAATGCAAAGATCTTTAACGACTACAGGAACCTTCCTGTTCTCTCTGCGTACAAACCGCTCAACATCGAAGGAATGAAATGGGTGATCATGAGTGAGATTGATGAAGCAGAAGCATTTGAGCATGTGTATACCTTACGTAAACAGATTATTGTTGTTTGTTCCATACTGGTTGTACTTATCTTTTTGATCTCTTATTTTGTATCGAGGCAGATCACAAAACCGATAAAAGAACTTACTTACGATGCGAAGCAGTTACGTAAAGGAAACTTTGATGTAGAGATCAGCATCACGCAAAAGGATGAGATTGGTGAGCTGGCACAGAGTTTCAGAAAAATGCAGCAATCGATGCGGAGATTGATCTATGATCTGAAAGATATCAACCACAACCTGGAGGAAAAAGTAAACGAACGTACCAAAGAAATTCAGCTGCAAAAGGAAATGGTGGAGCACAAAAACAAAGAAATTGTTGACTCTATCAATTACGCTTTACGTTTACAGCAGGCAATATTACCACCGAAGAAATTTGTTGAACAACATTTACCGGCTTCATTTATTTTTTATAAACCAAAAGATATTGTT
>DASWXS010000332.1:0-2909 GCA_036405375.1 Bacteroidia bacterium | reverse complement strand
GAACGCAGAGGATAGTTCTATCGTTAAGGGGAGTTTATCTGATGAAAACGGAAACTTTAAACTAAATGAGTTTTCAAAAGGTATTTATCTTTTAAGAATCACAGCCTTTGGTTATAAAAGTTTTTGTACTGCCCCAATCGTAGTTGATTCTGCAACAGCTCTGAGCTCACTTGCTATAGTGTTATATCCTGGTGAAATTAATTTGAACGAAGTATCTGTTTCTGCTATCCGCCCGACTGTTGAATTCAAAAAGGGAAATATAACAGTGAATGTGGAGAACAGTCCTTTGGCAAAAGGTAACACGGCATACGACCTTTTCTTAAAACTACCCGGCCTGGGCATAGATAATAATGTGATTTCGCTGAATGGAAAACCAGGAGTTACGGTGATGATTGATGGAAGAGTGCAGCAGCTTACAAATATCCAGTTAATGAACCTGCTTAAAACCATAAATGCGGAATCAATAGAAAAAATGGAGCTCCTGAAAAATCCGCCGGTGAAATATGATGCCGCCGGAACTTCAGGAATGGTGAATATCAGGATGAAGAAGAACAAATTAGTTGGGTTCAACGGAAGCATGTATACTTCAAGTTCGCAGGGATTTTACGGGCGAACAGCTTCAGGTATTTCACTCAATTATAAAGCAGAAAAAATTGCACTCTTTTCCAGTGTCGATTATAATGCAGGATATTACCAGGTGCTGGCTAAATTTAACAGGAATTTTACTACTGATACCTTTGTTACCACAATGAGTGCGTTTAATTCGTTAAAAGATCTTGAAAAAGGGCTCAATTATAAATTAGGCGCTGATTGGTTGGTTAACGAAAAAAATACAATAGGCTTTAAGATTGATGGCGGACCGGGTTATTATCTTTCGGAAGGTGTTGGAAAAACAAATGTGTCGCCGGGTAATGATATGGGTTTCGAACACCTGGATGTGATTACCAGGAACCCGGATCGCTGGATGATCAATAATTATAACCTGAATGCAGAACATAGTTTTGATACCCTTGGAACCGTATTAAGTTTTGTTACTGATTATACACGATTATCTGAAATCATATCGAGTGATATTCAGAACCGTTTCTCAGATGTGAATTACCAGGCAACGCTTCCTGCTAATATATACAGGAACAACAATAAATTAAGCACTGATATTTTAGCAGCTAAGTTTGATTTTACAAAAGTTATTGATGATGTTTCGTCGCTGCAGGCAGGTACCAAAGCTGGTTTCATTACTACTGCAAATAATTATGTGTTCGAAAGACAGGATAACAACTCGGGCTATTATCTAAAAGACACAGGCCTTTCTAATAATTATAGCTATACCGAACAAACCTATGCTGTGTATATCAATTATACCAGGTCCATAAAAAAAATCAACATGGAGGTCGGGTTGCGTGGAGAAAATACCAGCCTGGTTGGGCGTAACACAGAAAAAGGATTTGAATTGAAGCGGAATTATTTCAATGTATTCCCGAATGTAACAGTAGAATATGCTGTTTCGGAAAAGCAAAATATTACACTGAATTTGAACAGGAGAATAGACCGGCCACAATATAATGACCTCAACCCGTTTCGTTATTATCGCGACCAGTATCAATATGATGAGGGAAATCCCTTTTTACTTCCACACTACAGCAATACCATTGAGCTCACGCATAATTACAAGGAATCAATTTCAAATTCGTTCACCTATACAAGAATTGATAATGTTATGCTGCATTACACCATTCAAAATGACAGCACTAAGGTTTTTAATGAAACGATTAAAAACATGAAGCTGAACAATAATTTTTCTTACCTCTTCTTCTTCCAGAAAAGTTTACGCTCGTGGTGGAATATATCGGCCAATGCTTTGGTTTCTTATATTGAATACCAGGGCGATGTGAAAGGAGTGAAATTCAGAACAGCTTCCTTTTTCTACACCCCTTCGCTAACTTCCACATTCATTATTCCAAAGAAAACCAAGCTGGAGGTACTTGCTTTTTACAGGAGTGGAAAGAATAATGGTTTGGTGCAGGTGCGCGACCGATGGATGCTTTCGTTCGCTGTTAAGAAATCTTTTTTTAAAGATAAGCTGGATTGCAGTGTAGGAGTGAACGACGTTTTCTTTACAGGGTATTTTCGCACAGGGGTGAAATTTGCCAATCAAAACTGGAATTACCACGTAACGCAGGATTCCAGGCGATTTACACTTAGTATTAATTATAATTTTGGAAGAACAAAACAGGAAGAAAGAGAGATAAACAGTAATGAGGATGAGAAGGGCAGGTTAGGACATTGATCCTTTATTCTTTTACAAACTTCTTACTTACTTTCACTGGCTTTTTATTTGGAAACAGGATGGCTGCCTCAATAAAATACAAACCGGTATTTAGTGAAGATATGTTGAGCGTATATTCAGAAGATGTTGCTGTTTCTTCTATTATTTTTCTTCCTATGGCATCATAAACGCTTATGATCTTTTCTGCGTTGTTGTAATTATCAAATTTTAAATTCAATGACGAGCTCGCAGGATTTGGATAAATGGTCAGGTCGGTGAATACTTCCATATTTTCCTGTAATGCATTGGTGTTTGCAGTTCCTTTGAAATAAGCAAGCCCGCCGCTGTAATTACCAATAACCATATCCAGGATTCCGTCGTTATTAAAATCAAATAAATGCGGAGCCATTTGCTCGCCAAGATAAATATCGTTGTAGGTGGAATCAATTAATGTAAAGGTGCCGTTAAGATTTCCATCGATATTTCCATACATGTATAAATAGCCCCTTTCTGATCCAACCGCCAGCTTATAAGAACCATTATCATTGAACATGCATGGAGTGGAATGCGATTCGTAATAACCGGTTTGGGTAACCTTTACATGCCCCCAGTTTGTTACGGGGCTTGCGAGTGCAGGCACTGA
>DASWXS010000331.1:0-6462 GCA_036405375.1 Bacteroidia bacterium | reverse complement strand
TTCTGTAGACTTTTTCCGGGCCCGCCACTCTCGTATATATAAAAACAACCACAGTAGTAAACTGAAAAACATAAAGAAATAGGAGTTGGTTGTGAAACGCTGCCAGATGTTTACTTTTTCTTTACTGATTACAACCTGGGTAAGAGCATCGGCTTTATAGATAAGATGCAGGTAATTGTTTTCTGTAAGTTGGCTAAAGTCTCCTGCGTTTTTAGTCCAGGAGTATTTAAAGTTGAATGGGTATTTTCCGTAACGCTGTACCATTTGTCCATTCTTATATACTGCATAAGAATAATCGCTTAAGAGGCTGTTGGTTTTAACGGACTTATCAAGAAGCAATTCGGGAAAACCAACAATATCAGGAGATATTTTCGGTTCGATCTCGAAATATAGAAAAGCAGGTTTTTCAATTACTTTAGTACCCGATACCAAGGGAATCTTAGCTACATAACGTAAACGGTCGTTCATGTTTTGTATGTAATACAAGTCAGGGCACACCGTCTCTGTTCCACTCAAATTGATCTGCTCATCAAAATAACTGTTGTTCTCGTAATAAGGATTTTGAGTTGTAATTAATGGACGGCAGATTGAATCAAAAACAGAAACGCCGATATTGTATCGTTCCCAGTATCCACCCAGGTACACTTGTCGCAAACGCTGCTCTATCTCCAACGAATTAACCGGATTGGTAAAGATCAATGCTTTTAATTTGTTGTCGTTCTTTAAATTTTTACTGATGTCTACGAAAAGATTTTCAGCAACCGCGTCCTGTTGATCAGCAAGGCGCTCGGCATAGATTTTACGTGTTTCAATTTCTTTTTTCGTTTCGTTCTTAAAGAACAATTGTGATGTAATAAAAGAGAATACCACAATAAAAACTATTCCATAGGAAAAAGAATAACTGGTTTTTCGAACCTTAAGTAAAAACAGTATTGCACCAACAACAAACGGCCATAAAGTGCGGGTGGGCTCTGCTTCAGAATAACAGTATTGCAAAGGAACCAGGATAACAGCAAGCAATGCATAGATCCACCATTTTATTTTTTGCTTCAGGAATTCTTCAATGAATCGGTCAGCAACCAGGTAAAAGGAAAAGAAGAATAGTGCTACAATTCCAAAAGCAACGAAGCTAAAAATGTCGAGGGTGAAAAGATCGTTTACGCGAAAGGAAATATTAGAGTTTTCTACAAGACTATTTACCACATTACTGATAAGATTTGCATACAGGAGCAGGAGTAGTGAACCAGTTACAACCAGACTAATTCCTTTTACCGGCTTTAAGCGTTTAAATGTTATGTGTTGCTGAATGAGAATAGATACAAAAAAGAGTAACAACACATTTATTATAATATCCCCTAAAAACCCGAACCAAAAAGAGTCTGCATTACCAAAGATCGCGGGGTTGTATAATTGAGTCTCATATAGTGAGCCGGGAATTTTATTCAGGATCATGATGGCGCGCATGCCAAGCAAGGTAAAAATGTAAAAACCAAGGATCCCGTTTTTAGAATATACTTCCGTGAGTTTAAAATATTCCTTTTTGATCAGGAAAACACTAAAAACAAAAGCAATACTGTAAAGAGCAATGCTAATGGCGAGCCACCAGCTGTTTTTGGAATATTCATTGCTTTGGAAGGAGAGATAAAAAAGCTCTTGTCCTTTCTGATTCCTGATCAGGTAATCATTTTTACCTCCTCTTTCAAACAACTCCGTTCCTTTTGGAAGATCATAATCTTTAAAAAAAGTATTCTGGAGATACTTATTCTGATAAGAGTATTCGTTTTTGATCAGGATGAGACCAATTAAATTGTACTTATCGTGTGGAGCACGTGGATGTCTTAATACTTCGAAGTAGCCGTTTTTTAATTTTGCCAGGTGATTATCGAGGCACACTTCTTTCATGTATTCTTCAACGCTTGCCGAATTATCACTCCAGTATAACAGGCTGTCGTTTTGATAAGCCAAGAACACAACCCCTGTTTTCCTGAACAGATCTTTATCCTTGTTTTTCTGGAACTCAAACAAGTCTTTTGGAGAATGCGTTTTTAAAAAAGAATAGTACTCGGTAAGTGTTTTATGGGTAAGCTCTTCTTTTTCGTGAAGATTTTTTTCCAGCCTGGAAACATAATCTTTTGGTTCTACCTTGCTGAAAAGGTCAATTCCGATAGCGATTGCAAACAGCACTAATACTACCGTCCAGGAAGTAAAGGAGAGGCGTTTAAGAAAGGAGAATAGTACCGGCATATCGTATCAATCAAAGATACTCAAATTACCTCAAAAATTATACCCTTACCACGCAGGTGCGATAAGGGTATAAATAAAAGAAAACGGTTTAACTAATCGTTTGCCAGGAGTTGTGTATATCCGGAGTACGTTTTTGTTTCGTTTTTATAATCGGTTGCATTAATGATGTAATAGTAAACACCATTTGAAGCAAGGGCACCTCCTTTTGATTTACCATCCCAGCTTCCGGTTAGACCGTCCCATGAATACAATTTAATTCCCCAGCGATCATAAATACTTGCTTCCAGTGATTTTATACCTGTGCCTTTTACAACAAACAGGTCGTTTAATCCATCATTGTTTGGAGTAAAGATGTTTGGAATAACCAAACCAGCTTCCAGTATCACTTCTATGCACGTTTGGGCAACATCCGTACAGGTACTTGTACCAGCGGTTAGTGTTACACAATAAACCCCGGTTTGTGCAAACAAATGAGTTGGATTATAAATGGTAGAAGCATTTGCAGTGCCGCTTGTTGGATCAGCAAAACTCCATGCATAGCTGGTTTGTGCAAGACCCGTGTCTGCTACGAAAGAAACCGGTGTTCCAAGGCTTACGGTTGTCCCCGGGCTTACATTGATTTGAGCATTTACTCCCTGGGTTACAATTACCGAGTTAGGAACAGTGGAGGTAGAAGAACAACCGGCGCCTGAACTCGCAGTTAAACTTACCGTGTAAGTTCCTGCATTAGCATAACAATTGTTAGGTGAAGATAACGCACTGGTGTTACCATCACCAAAACTCCATAATAATGTTGCTCCTGCCGGGCTCACTGTTTGTGCAAACTGAACGCAGCCATTCTCACAAATAACACCACCGTTAGTTGTAAAACTAACAACAGGAGGAATGTTAACTGTAACTGAAGCAGTAGCTGTATTCTGGCAACCATTTGCATCTGTACCTGTAACGGTATATGTTCCTGAAGATGTTGGAGTAAAAGCCGTACCATTAGTTATGCCTCCTGTCCAGGTGTATGATACAGCCCCGTCACCCGAAAGAGTTACCTGCTGTCCACTGCATACAGATGCGTTAACAGGAATTGAAATAACGGAAACAGGAGCCGGCATGTTTACCACAATAGATATTGATGCTGTATTCTGGCAACCGGCGCCATCAGTACCCGTAACTGTATAAGTGGCAGATGATGTTGGAATAAAAGCCGTACCATTAGTTATCCCCCCGGTCCAGGAATAAGAAATTCCACCATTACCCGAAAGAGTAATGGATTGTCCGTTACAAATTGTTCCACTTAATGGATTGCTGTTAGCAGAAATTGGAGGAAGGTTATTTACAGTAACCGTAGCTATAGCAGTTCCAGAGCATCCTGGGCCGTTCGATCCGGTTACAGTATATTGCGTTGTTGTTGTTGGGTTTACAGTTATACTTGCTGTATTATCTCCCGTGTTCCAGCTGAAACTTGCTGCATTGTTCCCGGTGAGTGTTACAGACTGACCATTACAAATGCTTTCTGAGTTCACCGTTACACTTGGAGCCGAAGTAATAGTAACACTTGCAACCGCGGTGTTTTCACAACCATTGGCGTCGGTACCGGTAACTGTGTAAGAAGTATTGATAGTAGGACTTACAGAAATGCTTTGGGTGGTTTCTAATGTGCTCCAGCTATATGACGTTGCATCACCATTTGCAGTAAGTGTTGTTGCCACACCCGAGCAGGTTGATGGTGAGTTTACCGTTACCTGCGGAAGGTTATTTACAGTAACCGAAAAAGTAGCTGTTGCCTGGCACCCGTTTCCATCTGTTCCCGTAACAGTGTATGTTCCGGATGATGCAGGTGTAAATGCAACGGCATCAGTTATACCTCCAGTCCAGGCATAAGAAGTTGCCCCGCTGCCGCTTAATGTGATCTGATCGCCGGTACAAACAGCTCCTCCTGCAGGACTGGAAGTTGCATTAACCGGTGGTAAATCATTTACAGTAACAGTAGCGGTGGCTGTTCCCGAACAACCTGGCCCGTTTGATCCGGTTACAGTATATTGTGTTGTTGTTGTTGGACTTACGGTGATGCTTGCACCGTTAGCTCCATTATCCCAGCTGAATGATGAAGCGCTGCCGGTAGCTGTTAATACAATGGATTGTCCATTACAAATGCTGTTGGAGTTTACGTTAACGGTTGGTGCTGAACCAACAGTTACTGTAACCGGTTCACGATAAGTTCCCGGGCATGTTCCTACATAATAAGTTGCTGTATTATTTAATACAGCTGTGGTATATGAGGTTCCTGTTGCAATAGGAGTTCCACCTACAGCATCTGTATACCAGTTAACGGTAACAGGATTAGGCGCTGTTCCGGTTAAAGAAGCTGTTAGCACAGCTGAGGTACCTGCACAAATAGTAGATCCTGTTGTTGTTATCGAAAAAGTTGTTGTTGTTGCAGTTTGTCCTGCTCCACCCTTTGTTGCTCCGTTAGGAGGAAAAAGACTGAGGATCTGGTTAGCAGTAGTGCTGTTTCTATAACCGTGTATTCCGTTGTTTCCACCATTAACAGTTGGTGTAACAGAAACAGCAGCGCTAATTCCAACATAACCACCACCACCACCACCACCAGGTCCGTATGCATCCCTGTAGGTTCCTATAGGCTTTGTCATTAATTGATCTCCGCCTTTTCCACCATTCGCGCTGATTGAGACTCCTGAAACGGAACCTGTTGAATTTACAACAATAGCACCACCTCCGCCAGCGCCACCGGCACCATCTCTACCCCATAACGCAGAACCGCCATCAGAACCGGCAGGCCCGTCGGGATGAGAGTATTCACCATCAGCCCCATTGGCGGCAATTTGTCCGCCACCCGAAATAGTTCCATAGCTCAGGAAATAGATAATTCCACCTCCATTACCACCTGCACCTTGATATTGATTATCCCCGTCTCCACTTCCTCCTCCGCCTCCCATATACAATGCGCCGTTAGAATAATTAAGAGGCCGGCCTCCTAATCCGCCTACATTTCTGCGGTGATCGCCAGTGGTCCACCCACCAGAACTTGTATTGTTAGGCCCATAATTAAGAGGATTGGAGTTTGTAGATGACCAGGAATATCCTCCTCTTCCACCACCACCAGAATTGGATGTAGCAAATCCGCCAGATTCTGCATTCCATGCGTTGTCGTATGCATTGCCTGTTCCACGATCAGGAACCCCTTTCCCTGTCCAAGCCACTGTTCCGGCATTGGCACCACCACCACCACCACCATTTACGGCTACGCCACCACCACCACCGTTAGCGATGGCTCCAAGACCTAATTTGGCAGAAAAGGTTCCGTAAACAACAGAATCTCCGGCAATTCCCTCGCCCTTATTTGCTGCCTCATTATAACGGCTTGTTCCCCAGGCCATACTGTTGTTGCCTGCGGAGCTTTTGATAGCTGTAAAAACTCCGCCCCTGAAACCAAGGCCGGAAGCATCTATTTTTCCTCCCGCGGCAATAGTAGTGTTTCCATGAACTTCAATGCTTATTACACCACCATATCCGTTTGCACGTGTCCATTGAGGGCAGGTAATTATTCCTGCACCGGAGATTGTTAATGAAGTATAGCGTGGAATGCGAACGATCTGCGTTTTTCCTGCAATAGTATAATTGTTTTTTAAAGGGCAGGTTAGTGTAAGTGTAGTACCACTTACCGAACTGATTTCAGCAATCTCATTATTTCCTGCTCCATTGTATGAAATTATTTCACCTAAACTATCATTGTATGGCCCAGCAGAACCGGGATCCCCAACACCAGGGTAAGGAGAAGTAACTCTTGTTGTAGCACCCTGCATTTGAATGATCATGATAAGATCTCCGGCAGTTAAAGTATTTACGCCTCCACCCGGTAATGCATTTACCGATGCTACCTCAATGGTAGAAGGATTTCCAATTACATCCAAGCTGAGTGTAGTATAACTATTTACAACTGTGCTGGCACTAATACTCCCTGGTCCGTCTTTGCCTTGTTGTGAAAACATGCTTAATGTACTCACAGCTAAAAGGGAAAAAACTATCTTTTTCATTTTACAATATTTAGTGTTAATGGTAAACGCTTCTGCATAAAAAAATCCGCTCGCAAAGTAGAAATAATTGATTCTAATTCAAAACAATACCGGTGTTTTTATTAAATCTGCCGGCCAAAAATTTAATTGTATAAACACAAGGCTTTTATAACTATAGTTTTATATTTGT
>DASWXS010000330.1:0-2393 GCA_036405375.1 Bacteroidia bacterium | reverse complement strand
TAAGTACTTTTCGCCGTAGCGTATGGTTAATATTATTAGTTAATTATGCGTCGTAGTCAACTACCAATTTCTCTGTTAACGGGTGCGCCTGGCAGGTAAGAATAAATCCTTCTTCCACTTCCCCATCCGTTAAAGCAAAATTTGCATCCATTTTGGCTTTTCCTTCAATCACTTTTGCTCGGCAGGTACAGCACACTGCTCCCTTGCAGCTGTATGGAGCATCTACACCCGCATCAATAGCAGCATCCAACACATTTGCCCCATTGGTATTCAGCTTGAATTTGGTTTCATGGCCGTATTGGATTACGGTAACTTCGCAGTCTACCGCCTCACCTGTTGTTTTCCCTTCAGCAGCTGCAACAGCTTCTATAACTGAGCTGAAATATTCGATGTGAACTCTGTCCGAAGGAACTTTTAATTTTTCAAGTCCTTGTTTTACATTTTCCATCATCGGGCCCGGGCCACAAATAAAATATTCGTTATCGAGGTTTTTACCGATATGATTTTCAGCGTAAGTGATCAATTTTTCAGGAGTGATAAATCCTTTGTATAGCTCTTCAATAACGTGCTCCGGCTTATCATAAATATTGATCACTTTTAAGCGATCAGCATTGTCTGCAGCCAGTTTTTCAATTTCTGATTTAAAGATCACCGACTTTTCATCGCGATTAGCATAGAAAAGAACAATGGTACTTTGTTTCTCTATATACAGGACACTTTTCAAAATGCTCATCATTGGAGTGATTCCACTTCCGCCTGCAAACAATACATAATTCTTTTTATTGGATCCGGATAGCGGGCTATGAAAATTGCCCATTGGAGTCATAACTTCCATTACATCTCCCACTTTTAAAGAACGGTTGATATAAGTTGAAGCACGTCCGCCTTCCACTTCCTTGATTGCAATCCTAAGATCTTTTTCACTGAAAGGAGAAGTACAGATAGAATAAGAACGGCGGATTTCCTCACCATTTGCGGTAAGTTTTAAGGTAAGGTACTGCCCCTGCTTAAACAAATATTCAGGCTGCAATTGAGGAGGTACTTCAAACGACACAGAAACAGCATCACTGGTCTCTCTTTTTACATCTTTTACCTTCAAAGTGTGAAATTTTGCCATAATTTTCTAAAATTGGAGTACAAAAATAGCAAAATAGCCCCAACTAGCAATATTATAGTATTTTTGCAGTATGGAAAGTGTTAGACAAAGTAAGGTAAACCGTTTATTACAAAAAGAACTGGCTGAAATATTCAGAAGCGAAGCGAAATCAATGTTTGAAGGAGCTTTTGTTTCTGTTACACAGGTAAGGGTGAGCCCCGACCTGGGATTTGCCAAGGTCTATCTGAGTATTATGTTACCAAAGGATAAAGAAAAGGCACTTGAACAGATCAATTCCCAGCATTTTAACATTCGCAAAATGCTGATCTCCAAAATCCGGAACCAATTCAAATCAATGCCTGAGCTGGCTTTCTATATAGACGATTCGCTTGATTACGCTGAAAGAATTGACAAACTCCTGAAGTAATCCTTGAATTTAGCCTTCTACATAGCTAAACGCTACATTGTTTCAAAGAAATCCAACAATGCCATTAACATTATTTCCTGGATATCCGTTGTAGCCATTGCTGTGGGTACCGCTGCGCTTATTATAGTATTAAGCGGTATGAATGGCCTTACCGGGCTCGTAAAAGACCTTTATAATTCGTTTGACAGTGATATTGAAATAAAGACAGCAAAAGGAAAAGTATTTAAAGCAAATCAAAGTATTACAGATAAAATAAGATCCGTAAAAGGAGTAAAAGATTTTGCCTGGTGTATTGAAGACAATGCTTTGCTGAAATTAAACGACAGGCAAACCATTGTTACTGTAAAAGGAGTAAGCCAGGAATTTAAGGATGTAACCCGTTTTGATACACTTGTATACGAAGGACAGTACAAATTAAAAGACCGGAATACGCATTACGCTGTACTTGGAAAAGGCGTTGCTTATACCATTGGCGCCAATTTGAATGATCTGTTTACACCCATAAGTATATATAGTCCTAAAAGAGGCAAAACAAACAGCCTTAATCCGGACGACGCTTTTAATGAATTTAAAATATATCCTGCCGGTTTGTTCAGCATCAATGATGAGTTTGATTATAAATATATGCTGGTGGATATTGAGCTTACGAAACAATTATTCGATTATACCAACGAAGTAACTTCTATCGAAATAAAATGTAATGATCCGGCAGAAGCTGAAGAAGTTCAGCAAAAACTGAAATCAATACTGGGCGATAATTTCATTATAAAGAATCGTTACGAGCAAAACGCGGTTTTATTTAAAACACTTCAGACAGAAAAACTGCTTACCTTTTTGATCCTTGCATTTATATTGGTTGTTGCCACCTTC
>DASWXS010000329.1:0-6761 GCA_036405375.1 Bacteroidia bacterium | reverse complement strand
TGAAGCACAGCGTAAGTTTGAGCTTTCAGGGAAGAATTTAACTTTATTAGACATAGGACAGACAATTACAAAATAGATGGGAAAAATAATTGCAATAGCAAATCAGAAAGGTGGAGTTGGGAAAACAACAACTGCTATTAACCTTGCAGCAAGTTTAGCTGTGTTGGAATATAAAACATTGTTGATCGATGCTGATCCTCAGGCGAACTCTACTTCAGGTGTTGGGTTTGATCCTAAGAATATCAAAACAAGTATCTACGAATGTTTGATGGACGAAGCAAATCCGAAAGACATTATTCTTACAACAGAAACACCGAACCTGTATCTGCTGCCTGCGCATATCGACCTGGTAGGAGCAGAGATCGAACTAGTGAAGTTGCCGAACAGGGAATACATGATGAAAAATGCGCTTACAAAGATCAAAGACGATTTTGATTTCATTATCATTGATTGTAACCCTTCTTTAGGTTTGATCACCATCAACTCGCTTACCGCTTCTGATTCAGTTATAGTTCCGGTACAGTGCGAGTACTTTGCATTGGAAGGAATGGGCAAATTATTGAACACGATCAAAATTGTACAGTCGAACCTGAATCCTGCATTGGATATTGAAGGTATTTTACTGACCATGTATGATATTCGTTTACGACTGAGCAACCAGGTGGTGGAAGAAGTAAAAACACATTTCCAGCAAATGGTATTCGATACAGTAATTCATAGAAATACCAAACTGAGTGAAGCACCTAGCTTCGGTAAAACCATTATCATGTATGATGTAGCCGGAAAAGGATCTACCAATTACCTGAACCTGGCACGTGAAATATTGCAGAAGAATGGCTTAACGAAAATCAGCAACGAAGACCGTATGATTGATGTAAGCGAAGAGGAAGAAGACACAGACGAATTCCAGGGATAACGAAATGTATAACGAAATGTCAGTTCGAGCGCAGTCGAGAACATTTCGAAGAAGAAGCAAAACTAGGTCTCGATTGCGCTCGACCTGACAAAACAAACATCAAACAATTACAAGATGAGCAAGAATAAATCGGCATTAGGGAGAGGGTTAGGAGCATTATTAGAAAATGCCAAAACAGACATTACAACAAAAGAAACTGGTGAGAAGGCAGCGGTAGTTGGTTCTATTGCCCTGATCCCGGTTAAACATATTGAAGCTAATCCTTTTCAGCCGCGTACTGATTTTGAAGAAGTGGCTTTGCAGGAGCTTGTTGATTCTATCAAAGAACACGGAATTATTCAGCCGGTTACCGTAAGAAAACTGGGCTTCGATAAATTTCAGCTGATCTCGGGTGAGCGTCGTTTCCGTGCTTCACAGATTGCAGGCTTGAAAGAAGTGCCTGCTTATGTGCGTGTTGCCAACGACCAGGAAATGCTGGAGATGGCATTGGTAGAAAATATTCAGCGCCAGGAACTGAACCCGATCGAGATTGCATTAAGCTACAAACGACTTATTGATGAATGCAATTTAACACAGGAACAGCTGGCAGATAAAGTTGCGAAGCAGCGTTCAACGGTTACCAATTTCCTGCGCTTATTAAAATTACCAGCTGAAGTTCAGATTGGATTGAAAGAAAGAAATATTACTATGGGACACGCCCGTGCCCTGATCAATATAGAAGATAAAGATCTGCAATTGGCATTGTTCGCGAAAACCATAGAGGAAAATCTTTCCGTACGTGAGATCGAAGACCTTGCAAAATATGGAAAGGTTCACACCAAAACCAAGGTAAAAACAAAGCAAGCACATCCACCGATGTCGTTGAGCGATAAAAAGATCAACGAAAAATTGGTTGC
Source organism: Bacteroidia bacterium (assembly GCA_036405375.1). Taxonomy (GTDB): domain Bacteria; phylum Bacteroidota; class Bacteroidia; order B-17B0; family Aurantibacillaceae; genus JADJDM01. The sequence continues at coordinate 4,949 of DASWXS010000329.1, read as the reverse complement.
TATTTTTAACCAGAGTGTGAAATTCAAAAGAAACAGTTCCGGAACAGGTACCGTATCATTATCATTCAGCAATGATAACGAACTGGAACACATTCTTTCATTTTTCGATATTCACTAAATTGTTGTTTTATGTGGAAAGCTCTTTTATTGTGTGTACTCGTAATATCAGGCTTCCATACTTCGGCGTGTGATAAATGTAAAATTCAGCAAACCAGTTCATTTGCCGGAACTTCTATTCTCTTAAAAGATACTACCAATAAAGTTCCCAACCTAAATAAACAGGCAAGGAGGGCAACTGTGATGTCGGCTATATTGCCCGGGCTTGGACAGGCTTATAACCGAAGGTACTGGAAAATTCCGGTGATCTATGGTGTAGCCGCGGGCTTAGGCTATTTGTCGTTAGGATCCAATAAGCAATACCAAACTTATAAACAGGCGCTTACCTATCGTTATGATGATGATACATCAACTAACGATGATTTTCCCGATTATACTGATGATAACCTGGTACTTTTAAAAAAGCAGTATAAGAAAAGACGCGATTTCTGTTACATTGGCATTGGTGCAGTTTACTTGTTGAATATAGTGGATGCTAACGTAGACGCGCATCTTCGTGGTTTTAATGAAAAGATCAATGAGAACATTTCTTTATCGGTAAAACCATACAGCAATGTAATGATGACCTTTCAACAACCGGTATATCATTCGGGAATAAAATTCAAATTAAGTTTTAGATAATCATACACTCATATGCTGGTGTGCCTTTGGTGTTCATAGCGTTTAGTGGTAAAATATAATATATGAATATAGCACTTTTAGGTTATGGCAAAATGGGAAAAGAAATTGAAGCCATTGCTATTAACAGGGGACACAGTATTGTATTAAGAGTGGATAGATCGAATGCAGGAACAATCGCAGCTGAAGATCTGAAAAAAGCTGATGTTGCTATTGAATTCAGTACTCCACACACCGTTTTGGATAATGTAAAAAAGTGTTTTGAAGTTCAATTGCCTGTGGTAGTGGGCACAACCGGTTGGTACGATCATTTTGAAGCAGTGCAGGAAAACTGTATTCAATCGGATGCTACATTGTTTTATGCGAGTAACTTTAGTTTGGGAGTTAACCTGTTCTTCAAAGTGAATTCGTTTCTTGCAGGTATGATGAACAATTATCCTGATTATGAAATCAGCATGGAAGAAATTCATCATATTCATAAACTCGATAAACCAAGTGGCACAGCAATTACACTGGCTAACCAGGTTATTGAAAAAGTGGATCGCAAAAAAAACTGGAGCATTGAACAACAAGCTCCGGAAACACTTTTTATTAAAGACGTGCGTGAAGGAGAAGTTCCCGGAACACATATCATTAAATATACCTCTTCAATAGACGATATCGAGATCATGCACAAGGCTCATAACCGAAAAGGTTTTGCATTGGGAGCCGTTCTGGCAGCAGAGTTTTCTTTTGGAAAAAAAGGAGTGCTCACAATGAATGACATGCTGAAGTTCTGATCAGTGAGGAATCAGGTTGATGATGCCATTACTTACCTGCACCGAAATAGCTTTCTTTAAGTGATGTTCTTTCTTGTCGATCTTATAATCTTTAGGAAGGATTGCAATAGAAAACCTTAGCCTGAATTTATCATACTTTCCATTCTGAAATTCACGGTAAAGCATGCCTTGTTCACTTACTTCAAATATGGTTAGGTTTAATTCTACGTTATTAGCCTGGTTATTAAAAGTAATAGTTCCCGGCAGTTTTAGTGTTTTAGAAACCAGGTTACCTGGAGTAGGAAAGTCTTCAGGATTTAATTGTGTTTTGTAAATTAATTGTGTTTGCTCAAGGTCCAGCAACCATTCATCGAGCGAGTCGATCTTTGTTTCCAGTTTAGCGAAGTCAAGTTTAATTACCAGCGACTGCGCTGTTTCATCATATGTAATGGTTGCAGACTCTTTATTGGAATAGAATAGCTGGTTATGATAGCTGGTTTGAACATAAGCCAGGGAAGGCGTAAAACTTTTGTCCTGCGAGTACCCCGTTAATATTAGTATGCTTAAGATAACAATGTAAAGTTGTTTCATGAGCGTAAGTTTAACTGCTACAATGTAGGATTCTTTTTCCGAAAATAAAATGTAAAATTTGTTATCGTATGGCTAAATGCCCTGAATACCTATAAGGGTCATATTTAGGAAAAGAGTAGTGAGAACGAAATTGATGATTATTGCAGCAATTTTTTTATAAGAATCAGATTCTTTGAGTCCGATAAGTGTATAGACAGTTCCAATAATAGCGGTTAATCCACTAATAATCATTAGGAGTCCAGGTATTAAAGGTGATGCATCTAATATTCCTTTGTTTGGTAAGTTGCAAATATAACCGATAGCAAAAAAGGCTGCTGAAGTTAATGCAAAAATAAAAGCTATTTGAGTATACTTAATTTTGCTCATTCTTTAATTTAGAAATCTAAAAGTGCAGCTTTATTCTTTGGCTTCTTTTGCGGGTTCCAGCTAAAACCTTTGAAACGCTCTTCACCAGGGTTTACATCTTTAATGGGAATTAACCGCGCAACCGGCTTGTTTACAAAGGTGATCTTATTCATCTGCCCCGATTCAAAATATACTATAATAGAAGAACAATCGGTTTTGTTAAGACCAATGAATTTTTTCTGCTCATTCTTCAGGTAGTATGCGATTTGTGCATTACCGTTTACACTGATACGATTTATGGTATCATTATAAAAGTGACCGAAAATTTCTTTCCCTTTTATCTGGTTAAATTTCAAACTATCTTCCTGTGCAATTACAAAAGCATTTCCCAACAACTCAAACGATTCGAGGCTGTTGTTTGCAGTATGTACGCGTATCTCACGTGCGTTTAGTTGAGTAGAATCCGTCCACATCACCGGATTTTTGTAAAGCACCAATGTAGAATCGTAAGTTGTATATGTGAGTGAATCAGCAACGCCACGCAGGTCGCTTTTAAAAATTTTGATATTATAATAAGCTCTTACATAAATAGAGTCTTTTTGCCCTGCCACCTTGCTTATCTTTCTTTCGGTGTATAATGTATCTGCGCTTAGTAATAATGAATCAGTTGCGAACTCACGGATCATCAATGTTTTTCCTGTTACGATAGATGTATTCGTGTTTTCAAAGTGCTCGGCCAGGTTTCCGTGAATAACAATTTTGTTGGTAGTATCGCGTATTTGTACACAACTGTATGCTTTTCCATATCCGAGCTTGCGATCGTAATAGATGCTGTCGGCTCTTAATTCATTGTCTTTCCCCTGCAATATAGCGCGTGTGTTTAAATGACTTTTTTCAGTCTCTGTATTGTACCATCCATATTCACAGTATATTTTGTTCTCTTTACTGATGATGTTTGTAGGACCTGCGAAATATGCTGTTTTGCTAGCTGTATTATAAAGTAACGTGTCGCCAAGCATAGTATACTCAGGGTTATTGAGCTTAACATTGTGCTTAAAAGCAAGCATTTTACTGGCAGAATAATAATACCCGTTTCTGCTGGTAAGCGTATTTTCCTTGTTTACAATTGTTCCTCCACCAAAATAACTCGCTACAGAATTCTTTACATCATAGGTCATAATAGGAGTAGTGAGAATCATATCTTTTTCAATACAGGTAACGTTTCCTTCTATGGTAGCCAGTTTTTTATTCCCGTCGTAATTCAGTTTGTTTCCTGTAATGGTAAGTGAGTCTCCCTTACGAATGAGAATATGATCATATGCCTCCAGGGTATTGTTCTCAAAACGATAGGCACTGTCGCAGGTAATAATGGTGCCTTCATGTTTAAATACCACATTCCCGATAAGCATTTGTGCTTTTTTCTTGGAAACATATTTGATCCGGTCTGCAGAGAATTCTACCTGTTTGCCGTCCTGGTTGGTAGTAGATTGAGCAAAGCCTCCAAAGCATAAAACCAGGAATAACAGAAGTATATATAGTTTTTTATTCACGTCCAACAAACCCACCTTTCAGCAGGCAGGTGACAAAAATACAGCCAATATCTCATATATAACAGTTTAATTGTTAAATAATGTTTGGACCAAAATTAAAAATCCCCTTGCCGTTTAACCGTACAAGGGGACCTTTATTGTGTTTTGAGTATTTCTTATTTTACCAGTTGTAGTTCATTAATAAGATTGGTAGCACCACCCAACTTGTCGATGGTCCAAAGCAGGTAACGAACATCCAGACAGATTGTTCTTTTGAAACGGGTATCGAATTTAATATCGCCGCTCATTGCTTCCCAGTTACCATCATAAGCAAGCCCGATCAGGTTTCCTTCTGCATCCAGAACAGGAGAGCCTGAGTTTCCACCTGTAATATCAGTTGTACAAATAAATGCCATTACTAGGTCGTTGGCAGTTTTGTCTATGTATTGACCATAATCTTTAGCAGCAGCTTTGTCCAAAAGATTAGTTGGAAGATCAAACTCATAATCTCCTTTTTTGTATTTGTTTACCTGTCCGCTCAGGGTACAATAGTAGTTATAGATAATACCATCTTTTGGCTGGTAAGTTTTTACACTGCCATTGGTGATACGCATTGTACTGTTTGCATCAGGATAAGCCACAGAAGCAGGATTCATTTGTGTCATTCCCTTGATGTAGCTCATTCCTAACAGGTAATTTTTTTCGTTGAAGCTGTTTACTTTTGAAGCAAAGTTTGTATTAAAGTTATTTACAAACGCTTTGGTATGAATAAATACAGGCTCTTTTGCAAGCGATTCCTTTGTTAATTTATCAATGAACTCGTTGAACTTTTTCTCGTTCAGTAAACTTGTTTTTTCGAACATCTTATTTGCGTATTTTACAAACGAAGCATGATCTCCTTTTGTTTTAACCACTTTGCTGAAAAAATCTTTTGGATGTTGATCGGCAGGGATGTCTTTGTAATATGCTTCAGTAACAAAAGCCATAATGT
>DASWXS010000328.1:0-2600 GCA_036405375.1 Bacteroidia bacterium | reverse complement strand
CAATCAGGGGCTTAACTGTTTCTACAATGTTTTCCGGTTTCACTTTCATATAGAACTTAAGTGTTGCCTCCATTACCGGGAAAGGATGCACCTGTAAATGTGTTTCGATCTCTGTATCCAGGTCGTACCAATAAAAGGATGTACAAATGCTTGCCCTGAAACCAATCTGAGTGGCATAGCCCATTGTATAATCATCGGTAATACTATTATCGATAAGTGTTTTGTAGGTAGCCGGAAAATTAAGTTTAAGAAAATGCTGGCGGCTTTTGGTAATATTACGGTGAACAATGGTTGACAAACGATTGATCTCTTTTTTTACCTGCAAAGGATTATTATTAGAACCGAAGGAAGGATGAATTCCTACTTCAGCATAATCATTGAGATGCTTGATAAGCGACTGGAATTTTTTGTTGTTGGAAGGTAGGTTCTTGTCATTTACACCATAATCACCCAACAAAAAAAAGTAGATCACTTTCAGGTTGTATTTTTTCTGAATGTCCAGCTGAAGGTCATAAGTATCATACGGATCCTGCATCTTTCCTAAAAGTACGCGGGTACGCTCGGAAGCATCTTTCCAGAAAAAATTAACAAAAGCGCGACCATATCCGCCAACTGTACGCATAACACCTTTTTGCTTAAAGGCGTATGCATTATCAATATCAATGGTTGAAATGTATTTGTACTTATGTACCTTAAACTTAAGATCCGGAAATTTAGCCCGAAGAATAGCTTTTAATTCTTCTGCCCAGTAATTTATAAGTGGCAAATGAAGAAAACCATGCTGATAAGCAATGCTGCTTTCGGCCTCATACCTGTCGTACTTATCGCGCAAGTGAGGAAGATACTCTTCGTAACGTGTGACCAGGTAAAATGACGCTGAAAAAATATCAAAAGGTATTTCCAGTGCAGGATCGGTTTTAAAAAGTGTTTTGTTCCCTTTCCATTCGCCCATCGAAATGTTTTGTTCTTTTATTCCCTGTTCATGAATAAGAGCGACACTTTGTATAAAGTAACTATCATCGATAGCTTTATTTGTGTAACTGAATTTAGGACCGGTATGCGCTTTGAACTCTTCCTGGTCGGCAGTAAGTGTATAGTCGACACCATACAAGTCTTTAAAGTATAAATTAAAAATATACTTACAGCGCAGGCTTATTTTATGCGTATAGATCAGTATCATCGATTCAGCTTAAATGTGTCAGCATTTCATTACAAATAAACTCTGCTGCTTTTCCATCACCATAAAAAGCAGGAAATTCCAAATCCTGTTGTTGGCTATAACTTTCAAACGCGTTTATTATTTTCAATTTATCAGCGTCAGCTATAACGGCTGCCCCGCAATTCACCAGCTCAACCCATTCGGTTTCGGGCCTAAGAATAATGCAGGGTTTCTTAAAATAAAACGCTTCTTTCTGCACTCCGCCACTATCCGTAATTACAAGCATTGCATTTTTTTCCAGTGCAATCATTTCAATAAACGAAGCCGGTTCTGTAATTTTGAAATCAGGATTATTCTTAACGGCTGTGTATACTTCCGGCGAAAGATTATGTTCCAGCAACTTTGCTGTGCGTGGATGAAGCGGCAACACAATAGCTTTTTTAGAATTTAATGAGACCTGGTTCAAAGCATCAAACAGTGCTGTTAAGCGTGATGGTTCATCCGTATTGTTATTGCGATGGATAGTAGCAAGGATAAAATCCCCTTTCGATACGCCATACTTTTTTTGAAGATCAATTTTTTGATCAGCGATCTCCGAGAAATACAGGCTATTGTCGAGCATCACATCTCCACAATGGTAGATTTTTGGATTATTTGCATTGTAGGGAGCAATAGTGCTTGTTTTAAAACCTTCCTTCACCAGGTTATCGTAACCGGTTTTGGTGGGAGAAAACAACAAAGTGGAAACATGATCACACATAATGCGGTTTATCTCCTCAGGCATTGTTTTATTATATGAACGCAATCCTGCTTCAATATGAACTACCGGGACATGAATTTTGGAAGCTGCAATGCCTCCGGCTAAAGTAGAGTTGGTATCACCATAAAGAACTATAGCGTTTGGTTTTTCTTTAAGCAATATTTCTTCGATACCTGTGATCATTAATGCTGTTTGTTTTCCATGCGAACCGCTTCCTGCGTTTAAATTGTAATCGGGCGCCGGAATGCCCAGTTCATTAAAGAAAACCTGGCTCATATTTTCATCATAGTGCTGACCAGTGTGAACGATGACTTCTTCGATCTTTTCACTAAAGTGTTTACCTATTGCCCTGCTTAATGCAGCTGCTTTAATGATTTGGGGACGGGCTCCTATGATCGTTACAATTTTTAGCATTAATTAAGCGTATTAAACCGGATAAAGTTAATAAAAGAGATTTGTAATAATTTATTGTGCCTCAGAAACTATTAACTTTGAACATGTTTATAAGATTAAACCCGGATAAAATTGATTATAAAGGCCTGGAACAGGCAGTTAAAGTGCTGAAAGACGGAGGCGTGGTGGTATATCCAACTGATTCAGTATACGCGGTAGGCTGCGATATGATGAACCAGAAATCAGTTGAGAAACTTTGCCGGATAAAGAACATTAAAGTAGAAAAAT
>DASWXS010000327.1:0-3414 GCA_036405375.1 Bacteroidia bacterium | reverse complement strand
GACTACCGCATGTGTCCAAAAATCCTTCTCTCTATTATGTGTATTTAGTCTAGTGAAACAATTGTCTGTTTCTCCAATGTAGGCAATAGGCTTTGCTTTTTCTTCATTTATACCAAACAAGAAGTAGATTCCGTATTTTTTTACTTCTTGTCTGGAGCTGACGTCTGATAGCTTTTTTCTAGGTACCAAAGTGGCAATTATCATTCTATTGGTCAAGTCAGCAATTTTAACACTAGTGGGATTTCCATCGGGTAAAAATATTTGTATAGTCTGAGGTCTATCGGTCATAAGATTATTAGTTTTAATCACTCTTTCAAATTAGCACTAATTAATGTTTAGGCGCCATTCTAATTATTTGCAATCGTTTGTTATTCAAATATACTTATTCCCTTACTAAAACAAAAACAGGCCGCTCATCTGAGTCGGCCTGTTTTATTATTTAGTTTTTAAAGATTATTTCACTTCTTCAAAGTCTACATCGGTTACTTCGCTGTCTTTTCCTTTAGCGTTTGGATCGGCATTTTGATTTGCCTGTGCGTTAGGATCAGCGTTTTGTCCGTCTGCGCTTTTTTCATTCATGGCGTTGTACATGTCCTGTGATGCAGCTTCCCATGCTTTGTTCAAACCTTCCAGGCCAGCATCAATCTTCGCAAGATCTTTTGCAGCGTGTGCGGTTTTTAATTCAGCAAGAGCAGATTCGATTGCAGCTTTTTTCTCAGCAGGGATCTTATCACCATATTCTTTCAATTGCTTTTCGCTTTGGAAGATAGTGGTGTCAGCCTGGTTCACTTTCTCGATCTCTTCTTTCGCTTTTTTATCAGCGTCAGCATTCATCTCCGCTTCACGTTTCATTTTCTCGATATCTTCTTTCGACAAACCGCTGCTTGCCTCGATACGGATATTCTGAGTTTTACCTGTTGCTTTATCTTTTGCAGATACGTGGATGATACCGTTCGCATCAATATCAAATGTTACTTCAATTTGAGGAACTCCGCGTGGGGCCGGCATGATCCCGTCTAAGTTGAACTGACCAATGGTTCTGTTGTCTTTCGCCATCGAACGCTCACCTTGTAATACATGTAACTGTACGCTTGGCTGGTTATCGCTTGCTGTAGAGAAGGTCTCCGATTTTTTAGTAGGGATCGTAGTGTTCGCTTCAATTAATTTGGTGAACACTCCACCGTAAGTTTCGATACCTAAAGAAAGAGGAGTAACATCTAATAACAATACATCTTTTACTTCACCGGTTAATACACCACCCTGGATAGATGCCCCGATTGCAACAACCTCATCCGGGTTAACACCTTTTGAAGGAGCTTTACCGAAAAATTTCTCAACTGCTGCCTGAACTGCAGGGATACGTGTAGAACCACCTACTAAAATGATCTCGTCGATATCGCTTGCACTGTAACCAGAGTTTTTCAACGCTGAACGGCAAGGCTCAATAGTACGCTGGATCAATGAATCAGCTAACTGCTCAAATTTTGCACGTGTTAATGATTTCACCAAGTGTTTTGGAATTCCGTTAACCGGCATGATGTAAGGCAGGTTGATCTCAGAAGATGTTGTACTTGATAATTCAATCTTCGCTTTCTCAGCAGCTTCTTTCAAACGCTGTAAAGCCATCGGATCCTGGCGTAAGTCGATACCTTCATCTTTTTTGAATTCATCAGCCAACCAGTCGATGATCACGTTATCGAAGTCATCACCACCTAAGTGCGTATCACCGTCAGTAGATTTTACTTCAAATACTCCGTCACCTAATTCAAGAACCGAAACGTCATGTGTACCACCACCGCAGTCGAACACAACAATTTTCATGTCTTTACCTTTTTTATCCAAACCATAAGCTAAAGCTGCAGCTGTAGGCTCGTTGATGATACGACGAACTTTTAATCCTGCAATTTCACCTGCTTCTTTGGTAGCCTGGCGTTGTGCATCGTTAAAGTATGCCGGAACGGTGATAACCGCTTCAGTAACTTCCATTCCAAGATAATCTTCCGCCGTTTTTTTCATTTTTTGTAAAATGATTGCTGAGATTTCCTGTGGAGTGTATTTTCTGTCGTCGATCTCTACACGTGGGGTGTTATTTTCACCTTTTACCACTGTATATGGAACACGTTTTATTTCTTTAGAAGCCTCATCAAATGAAGTTCCCATAAAACGTTTGATAGAGTAAATTGTTTTTTTAGGGTTAGTAATAGCCTGACGTTTTGCAGGATCACCAACTTTACGCTCTCCACCTTCCACAAATGCCACAACTGATGGTGTAGTACGTTTTCCTTCGTTGTTGGCAATTACAACCGGCTCGCTTCCTTCCATAACTGAAACACACGAGTTGGTTGTTCCTAAGTCTATTCCTATTATTTTGCTCATTTTATTATTGGGTTTATTAATTACTTTGTTAATTTATCAGGGCTTTTTCAATGATTATGCCATGGCAAAATCGGCCATACTTTTTGGCAGAAACCGGTAATTTTGAGAGGAAAAAGCTAAAATTGCGACAGCTTGTCAGTTTTTAGCAGTTCGGAAGTGTCGCCCAGTTAGGTGCCCTGAAGCGTAAACGGCAGGCAATGTCGTTATACATGAAGTCTGCTGTGGAGTTATAGGTAAATACCTTAGTTTGGCCAGGTCCGCCATTAAAATCCCAGAATCTGCGGGTAACAGTTGCTTTTGCCCTCGACGAAAACAAGCCGATAGCATCACCTTCCATATTAGTGTAAATAGGTTTTTCCTGCCCGAAAGAGCCAGAAGTACCATTGATTTCCTGGTAAAACTTCAATTCTTCGCCTGCAAAGGTAAATACGAACTGCATGCTGTCCAGGTCTCTTTCTAAAAAGTTGGTTTCACCCGGGATCAGGGCATAAACATCCCTGTGAAACTGCTGACCTGCAAATCCAAAATCCATAGTACTTTGCCCACCCGAAACTATATCCAGTTTTTGTTGGCCCTGGTCGAGTGTAACGAATTTTTTTGCGGTAGAATTATCTGCATACAGTGTATGATAATGTAAGAGCATTCTGAACCCACAAATAGCTGAATTGGTTGGAGCGGTAATCAATACTTTGGTTCGTGCGGTTGAGCTTGAAAGAATGGAAACAAAGTCAGAATTGAAAAAACAACTTGCGCCAATGGCATTTGAACAAAGTGCTCCACCCGGATTTGAAGGAACGATGTCTTTGATGAGTTTTATCCTTTTGGAATTGAATTCCTTGCCGGTACCATTGCTTTTTACAACCAGGCGGTATTCAAAATATTTACCTGCCGAATCGGACCTGAATTTCTGGGTAGATTTATAGATCAGCTGGTTGGTATTGAACGTACCCGGCTGCAATGGTTTTTCATAGGTTTCTGAGAAAAGAAATGTTTGTTTTTTTATATCGTTCCAGTATTTTTCGATATAAACAGTTGCCT
>DASWXS010000326.1:0-1897 GCA_036405375.1 Bacteroidia bacterium | reverse complement strand
CGTATTATGGTTCCCAGGTTTTCGGTATTCACCGAAACAATGAAGTAATGTTCTTTTACATTGATGCTTTCCAAAAACTCTTTAACATCAATTGCTTTACAGTTTAAGCCCGTTTGTTCCCGGAAAACCTCACATCTTTCTTGATTCCTTCCTATTGCCAATGCTTCTGTTTTCAATGCCAGCAACACTTTAGCATAGTCTTTACCTATGCCACCAGGACCAATTAATACTACTTTTTTATTTTCTAAGTGATTTTCCATTCTTTGTTATATTTCTTTGTTCTAATGAATTCCTCCGCTGCATCCAAAAATTTTAAGTGCTGGTCTGCTGATATTTTATATTCGGTAAGGGAAATTTTTCCCTTTACCAGGAGTTCTTCTGCATATTGTTTGGTAAGTAGTGATTGAAAAGGATAATCGAAAACTGTTTTTTCGTTGTCAATTATTACTTCTATTGTGCTTCCCAATTCAATTATTAAAAATTCTTTTCCTCCTTTTTCTATACGGCATTCGATTTCTTTATATTCACCAGGAGCAGAAACAATGCTTGCTTCATCTCCACGAGACGAAAGAACTTTACATTCTCCCAGCAATTCTATATAACCTTCCCTTTTGCTTTCTACAATTTCAGAAAAAGGTGTTTCCGTAAGAGAAATCGTTAGCTGATCCTCATCGGCAAGATAAGCAAACAGATCTATGTAATGAACCGCATTACCTGCAAGGCCCCAGTTATTGCCTTTTAAACTCATTTTAATTTTCCCATCAATAGCATCCAGCTTCTTCTTTACAAACTGGTATGCGTCAAACATTCGCTTTACACAATTCACATATACCCGGATATCTTTCTGTTGTTGAAGAAGAAGTTCTGCCTGTTTATATTCTTCTTTAGTTGGAAAAAGAAATTTTTCCAGGATAATGCATTTACACCTAGTTGCACTCAGTAGTTTTTCCAGTGAGACCAAACGATGCCCGGAGCTTGTTGCAACAATAGCCAGATCCGCGTTTCCTGGCAACTGTCCAGAATCAGTAATATAATTAGCCGCTGTTTTATGATTGCCCCTCGCTATTTCTTCAATCCTGACTTTACATACACTCAAAGAAGCTTCGCTTACATCAAAAACAGTGATGTCTAGAGCTCTTTCCAGCTTCATCAAAGCCTGCGCATGCCTGCTTCCAATATTGCCGGCTCCTATCAGAACAACTTTAAAAATATCACTCATATCAACTTAAAAATTTACATGCCTTAGAAGAAAAAACCTCGTTAATGTAAGGTTCTAATTCGGTAAATGCATCGGCATATTGTTTAGGTCCTTTTATATAATAGGGTTTTATAAATTCATGAAGGAAACAAAATTTTGTGCCTTCATCAAAAAAATTAGCCAAATAAAGTTCAGCGGCAGAATACGTGGAAAAAATATAATCTACTTTATCCCTGTTCGAAATATAGATGCTTTCAAACGACATCGACACCTGCAATGGGTCAGACAATAAGGTAATGTTGTTTTTTCCTTTGCAAAAATCACTTACCAGGGCCAGCGTTTCATTCGACTGTCCCGGATGAGGCTTAATGATAATATTATATTTCTCAGCATCTTTTATTTCGGTGATACAACGTTCCAGGAAACGTATCCAGAATACATCCGGCACATTAAATATTTCAGAAGAATCAAGAAGGATCATTGCACATTTGGTGTATGCTCCATTCTTTGTAATATCTATTTCAATCTTAGGTACGGGAAATCCTATCAACATATCTTCTTTTTCAAAATATCCCTGCACATTGATAGAACTGATATTTCTTTTATCCAGGAATTTTTGATAATTACCTGCAAATACTACATAAAATTTGTTTACCACTTTCTTCTGCAGGATATACAGGTAATCAACCAAACCATGCT
>DASWXS010000325.1:0-7070 GCA_036405375.1 Bacteroidia bacterium | reverse complement strand
TTTTATTCCTTTTTTTTATGGCTACAACGGTCTCCGGGCAATCGCTTAAGACTTTGTTGAAACAGGGCGAGGAAGCTATGGCGGATAAAGATTATTTTTCGGCATCACAGATCTATAATCGTATTATCCTGATGGATTCTTCCAACATGGATTTTCAATACAAGTATGCAACAGCGAGCAGGCTGAATGCAGATGTGGAAATTGCCGACCGATGGTACCAGAAAGTATTTAAAAAAGATAATGGTAAGCTGTATCCCGAAACTGCATTCTGGCTTGCCACAATCAAAAAAAGTGAAGGGAAATATAAAGAAGCCAAAAAACTGTTTGTGAAGTATGCTTCCAAAAACAAAAGCAGTAAGGACCCTGCCAAAAAACAAATGGCAGTAAAAGCAAAGAACGAGTCGGAAGCCTGCGACCTGGCCATGATCCTGATCAAGAACCCGGTACCGGCAACAGTAGAACACCTGGATAGCATGGTAAATTCAAAAGTGTCAGAATATGCGCCTTTTGAATTTGACAGTACTTTGTATTTCTCATCCCTGCGTTTCAGCAATGATAAAGATGCGAAGAACAACATCAACTTCAATAAACTTTATACTGCCAAACAAAAAGGAATGTTGTTTGCCAAAGCACGCGAGCTGGATACTTTATTCAATAAAAATGGTATTCACAATGCAAACACCTGCTTTAATAAAGATTTTACTAAAATATATATTACACGCTGTGCCCAGAAGAATGCTTCCACTTTTCAATGTGAAATATATGTTTCCAGCTGGGAAAATAATAAATGGACAGAGCTGAAAGTTTTGCCTGCACAGGTTAATGCTCCCAATACCAATAACACGCAGCCCAATGTTGGTCTTGTTGACGGGCAGGAATATCTTTTCTTTTCTTCTGACCGGCCAGGAGGTAGTGGAGGACAGGATATCTGGTACAGCAAAATTAATGCTGACGGAACTTACGGAGGTGCTGTGAATGCCGGACCCAAAGTAAACAGTATCGAAGATGAGATCACACCTTTTTATGTGCACCAGCAAAAGATGTTGTACTTCAGCTCTACCTGGCACAAAGGATTGGGAGGCTTTGATATTTTCAGGTCTGCTTTTAAAGACGGAAGTTTCGCGGAGCCGGAGAATGCAGGATATCCTATCAATTCTTCATTGAACGATATTTATTACAGTGTAAGCAGCCGGAAGAATATGGCTTACCTATCTTCGAACCGTAAAGGATCTTATTTTGAAGAAAAGCAAAGCTGCTGCAATGACATTTACCGTTTTTCTATCCCCTCCCTGGAAGAACCACCCAAGCCTGTTGATACGTCTGTTGTATTAATAAATCAAATGAAAGTGTTAGTGCCGCTTACATTGTTTTTTCACAACGATGAACCCAATCCTAAAACAAAAGCAATCACTACTACACTTAATTATAAAGCAACCTACGAGGCATACAAACACTTACAGCCAAAATATATTAGCGAGTATCCAAAAGGCCTCGACCCGGAAGCAAAGGTATTGGCAGAGAACCGGGTAGATAATTTTTTTGAAGACAGCGTGGATGCCGGGATGCATGATCTTGATAAGTTTGCAGAACTATTGGAAAAAGTGCTGGCACGTGGCGAGAAAGTGAAGATCACCATGAAAGGATTTTGCAGCCCTTTAGCTTCAACGGATTATAATATCAACCTGGCGAAACGAAGGGTGAGTAGCCTGCAGAATTATTTCAGGGAGTATAAGAATGGAATGTTTGTAAAGTACATCAATAACATCAACGAAAAAGAAGGAAAAATAGAATTCTTTGAAGAAGATATCGGGGAGCTTACACAAAGTAAGGTAAGCGATGATGTAAAAGATACACGAAATTCTGTTTACAGTCCGTATGCTGCTGCCGAACGTAAAATCCAGATCATTGCAGTGAGTTATATTAAGTAGATTTTCTTATTGTGCCAGGTCGAGCACCTCGGCGAACGACCTGACATTTTACTAGTCTTCCAGCACTGCTTCAGGGTTCTTAGAAATATTAGTTGCGTCGTATCTGAATTTTTTTCCGTCTTTTATCACCATCCAATACGGACCCGATCCGGTAACGCTATCTACTATAATCTCCAGGCCCGGTTTATTGATGTCGATAAGTTTCCAAATATTTCCTTCTTTTACAGCAAGGCTCTGTTTACAGCCTTCGATAACACTGCTTACATCCCGGCTTACGAAACGCCGGCCATCATATATATAAGAGGCAGTATCTGTTACAGAAAAATAACCCTGGATTGTCGGGAAGAGAATAGCATCATACCATCCGGATAAAAGAAGCGTATCGTTACTGTTATAAATATTGAATTTGCCTGAACTTACTACCGGTATTTTCACCGTGTCGATCCTGAGCTCTGCCGGTAATTCATAACCCATCTCATCAATACCATAAAATTCATTTTGCTGTACTACTGTTTTTAATGTGTATTTGCAGTCTTTGCATGCAATCCTGTACCCATAATTTTCAGGATAAGTAAGTTCGGTTTCTGTTACATATGGTCCCGGGGAAGCAAAAGAGAAAAAACCAAATTTTCCGTTTCTATAAGCTATGAAGTTTTCCCATTTATTTACACGAATACTATCAAATCCATTGTCTTTATTCCTTGCTTCTTTTTCGCTAATATGATAATAATACCATTTGTTATCCAGCTTGTAAAATAGATTTCCCGGGAAATAATTAAAACGGTTCATTTTGGTTTTGTCGTTATAGGTAAGAGAATCAATGGTGGTTTCTCTCACTGTTTTTGTTTGCATCAGGTGACGCATGCGTTGATTTATGTTACTCCATTTCATTGGTTCCATAAAATTGTAGTAGTGCCCATAAATATTATTTCTCTCATACGGAACAAGGTATATATCCTCAACAGGTTGCGGGAATAAAAATTTGTAAGAACCTGCATGTAATAAATTCAGTGTTCCACCTACCGGGCTGGTGTAAGTATTTGTTTGAACGGTTTCTTTTTCCAGCGTATTACCCCACTCATCAATTACTTCCACAATTAATGGCGTGGTGGTTCTGAATGCTTTTGGTTTTGAATTAACCGCTACCACGTGGTACTCTTCCAGCTTGTTAATCCTTACAGGGTCGCCGTTTTCTATTAATGGTAAAAAGGCGCATATTTTTTCGTTAGCTAACTGTTTGTATAAAAGTTTACCGTTGTCGGAAAAGTAATATACATTTTCACCTTCATATGCTTTGATCATTTCCGGGTGATAACCCAATGATTTAAAAATGGAATCATTATAGGTAAGCTCCATTTGATTGCTTTCATATTCCAATGAATCATAAGCAGGAGCAATGATCTCTTTGTTCGGCCAGTTGTAATATCCCCACTTGCCATTCTTTTTTGCGAAATAATTATCAAATCTTCTTATGCTGTAAATGTTACCATATACTTTATGTTTTTCAGACAAGGAACGCATGGTTATTGATATGCCTTCGCCACCCCATTTTCCATGATTAAACATCGGGAAAGCGAAATCTTCATATTCGACCGGGATAATTACTTTTCCATATGGATCGATGAGTCCTGTTTTTCCGCCGGTGATGTTGTAGGAGAAAATGGAATCGATAAGAATCCGTCTCATTATAACATAATTTCCAGTGGGTTCAATTTCTTCATAATCTGCGGAATCATATTTAATATCAATAAGATTTTTACTTTTTAAACCGCCAACATTCCACAGGTAACCTAAAAGAGAAGAATCGGCTTTTCGATTATACTCTTTCAAATCATTGCCGCTAAGTTCGGTAGGCGCTGAGTAGCCGGCGTAGATTTCATTACGTACCGGGATGATAGCTGTTGCATTTGGTTCTACTATAATTTTTCCTGTGCTGTCTGCAAGTCCCCATTTACCGTTTCCTTCAGAAACATTACAATTGGTGCAGCCATTGTTAACCAGGTATGGAAATGTTCCGCTCGAATAATCCATATAGATAGCCGGATTTTCGAAAAATGTAAAATGGAAAGGCATGATCACTTTGCCCGTTGCATCAATGATTCCTTTTTTACCGTTTAGTGAAGCAATTATTTTTGATGTGTAAATATTGTAAAGTGTATCGTACTGTGGTTCCAGGAGCATATTATTTTGTAGATCTATAGTTCCCCATTTGCCGTTTTCTTTTACAGCGAAAAAAGGCGGACAACTTTCACTGTATCGCGACTGCATCTTGTACGCGTTGAAATCGATTTGATCGTATTGAATGGGCAGGAATACCCTTCCATCTGCATGATACACTCCCCATTTATTATTTTTATTTACGCTTATGTATTCATCGCATCCGAATATGTTTACCTCGATTTGATCGTATTCGTAAGGCAGAATATTCTTACCTGTGTTTCCTGTAACGCCATATTTGTTATTTTTTACTCCAACTACCGCGTTATTAAAGTATTCAGGTTTTGCATCAAATTCAAACCCGGTGCAATAATTCTCTTTTAAAAAATAATAAGCGTACTTATTGCCTTTTTGCAACTGGAAGTTTTCGGGAAATTCTTCCTGGCTGTAATTGTCGAAGGTGCCGCACCCGGTTAAAACCCCTTTCCCCATTTTAAATAAACTGTATTCGTAATTAGATCTTACAATGTACACATCCAGTTCTCTTACATACTGATCATAAATACCTGAAAATTCCGGGCTTGCTTTAGTAACCCCATCTGCTGCAATTAATATTTGTCCATTTTTAGTGTCGGCAATGTAGCTGCTTACTTTTTTTACACCGGCATTTTTATAGCTTATTTCCCTGATGTAAGAGTAGGTGGCAGGTGTTTTCCATTTTTTAGCGGCAGGATCATAAATTCCATATTTGCTTTTTTCTTTTTTTATTTCCAGCTCCTGGGAGAATAATTGAGCGGAAAGAAATAGTAATGTGATATAAAGAATATGCTTCATAAACAGGGTGTAAGTAACTATAAAAATAGGACTTTTACCGGAATGCAGAACACCTGGCTTGCTTCGAAATCCGGGAAATCTTACTACAATTTTCACCACTAAGACACTAAGAAATGCAGGAGGCTCACTAAGAATTACGTTTTAGTATTTTTAGTGGTGTAGAAAGAGCGAAGCTCTATTCCACCCAAAGCACTAGTCCCTTCAGGTATTCACCTTCCAGGAAATGCATATTGATAGGATGGTCTGCTGGCTGCGATAAATAATGTAATACTTTAATAGTCTTGCGGGCTTCTATCGCCGCCGATACAATTGTATTAAAAAACAATTCTTTATCAATTACCTGTGAGCAGGAAAAGGTAAAAACAATCCCACCACTTTTAATACGTTTGAAAGCTTCTGCATTCAAACGTTTATAACCAATCACCGCATTGTGTGATACCTTCCTGCTTTTTGCAAAGGCTGGCGGATCCAATACGATTACATCATAATCCGTATCACTGTTCTTAAAGAAATCGAACGTGTCAACCGCATATGCTTCGTGATTGCTAATATTATTCAGTTCCGCATTTTTCTTTGTAAGTTCAATTGCTGTTTTGGAAACATCAACCGAGTGAACAACACTTGCACCGGCGAGGCTGGCGTAAACGGAAAATCCGCCGGTATAGCAAAAGGTGTTGAGCACTTTTTTTCCTTTGCTGTAGTGTGCAAGTAATTTACGGTTCTCACGCTGATCAATAAAAAAACCTGTCTTCTGTCCCTTCACCCAGTTTATTTCAAACTTGTTTCCATATTCAACGATCACTGTACTTTCGTTGGAACCAAATAAAAAGCCATTTTTTATCTGCGATGCATAATTTGCCGGGAGACTTTCCACGCTTTTATCGTAAATGCTCTCCAGCTTATTTCCGTAAATTTTTTTCAGCGCGTCGGCAACATCATTAATAGAACGGTGCATACCAATGGCATGACACTGGATCACGAGATTATTGTTGTAAAAATCAATGACGAGGCCGGGCATTTCATCTGCCTCACCAAACACCAAACGATAGGCATTTGTACCGGGCATATCGGTTAAGCCAATGGCTTTCCTGTAGTCATAGGCCTTTTTAATTTTATTGAACCAGAAGTCAGCATTAATATTTTCCTGCCCGTAACTTATTACACGAATAGCAATACTTCCATCCTGGTAATGCCCAATACCAAGGAATTTCCGGTCAGCACTCAATACTTCCACAATTTCCCCATCCTGCAGATCGGCATCTTTTTGTTTGATAGCTCCTGAAAAAATCCAGGGGTGTTTTCTGAAGAATGATTGTTCTCTTCCTTTAGCTAATATTATTTGTCGGTAATTTGTCATAATGCTTTAAAAGAAAAAGCCCCGGTCACTGAGCTTATCGAAGTGCGGGGCTTTTAAAATGATATTACTAAATTATTTTTTTGCAGCTGCCTGCTTAAAGCCGATCAGCAACACGGCGCAACCCGAACCTGCGTTTACCGGGTCGAGCTTTGCTTCAATAATTACATCATCGATAGTTGATTTTACTTTAAAATCCCAGTACGGTGCATTTTTGTAATCTTTGTTACTGAACAAAAGAGTTCTGTCCTGGTCGTAGATGAAGAACGTTAAATTTCCATCGGTCATACCGCTGCAGGCTGCAATACGATAAACCGTTTCACCAAAAAAGGTAGTATGGAATTCAGCAGTCTCGTCCGGGTTTAATAATAAAGCACGGTAAGTTTGCCCGTCGGAGATAAATGAATTAATGATGTGCTTTGCACACAGGTTTGCAATTGTATCACACTGTGCCTGGGCCTTGTTTCCAACAAAGAACAATGCCGATAAAACGAATACGATTTTTACTAGTGATTTCTTCATAATTTTTTTTGTATTGAATTAAGCTTTTGTTGGATTAACAATCTTCTCACGGATTTCCTGAACTTTAGCAGTAATTTTATCTAGTTGCTCTTTTGTCATGTTCACATCGGTATGACTGTTCAATGTAGTAGTTTTGTTTGCTACATCAGTTTCCGGTTTTTCGTAAACATATTTGAACTCAATAGTATCGTAGATCTTTTGAAGCTCTTTTAATTGATTTACCAGATCGCTGTACTCAGGCTGAGTTTCGTAAGCAGATAATAATTTAATGATGC
>DASWXS010000324.1:0-3921 GCA_036405375.1 Bacteroidia bacterium | reverse complement strand
TTTCGTCTTCCAGGCTAAAGATCACAAGACCACTGCGCATCTTGGGCTCAACCCATGTTGATTTAGGCGGCATGATGTTATTGGTATCAGCTATCCACTTGAGTTGCTCCATAGATACAGGATACAGCCCGAAAGCTACTTTAGCTTTGCCCGAATCTACCTGCAGTTTTAATTCTTTACTTCCTTTGATTCCCGGAACAAAGGCAATGCGTTTATCGGTTTTCAGATCGTGAATTCCTAACACAGGAGATAAAATATGATCTGTTAAAATAGCCGCATCCAAACTTCCAACCGGGTCTTCTGAATTATACGTTCCTTCTTTCGCTTCCAGTGAATACCACGTTCCGTTAAGATACATGGAGAGTTCGTGCTTGCGTAAAGGCTTATAATCGGTTTCTTTCAGTTCTTTTACGTTAAAACTTTTCTTTATTTTATCAATAAAATCAGTTTCACTTAATCCACCAAGGTCTTTTACCAACCTGTTATAGTCAAAAATCTTCAAATGATCTTCCGGAAAAAAAACACCGAGATAATAATTAAACGCCTCTTTACCGCTAACGCTTTTTCTTGAACTGCGTTTTATTTTACCCAGTAAAGCCGACGATGCCGAACGATGATGTCCGTCGGCGATATAAACTGAAGGAATAGAAGCAAATTCTTTTGCAATGGTGCGCACCATTTTTTTATCAATCACTACCCAAAGCGAATGCCTAACACGATCGGTTGTTGTAAAATCATAATCAGGACGATGGGTGATAAACTCTTCCGTTATTTCATCAATCAGCTTGTTGTTGGGATAACAAAAAAGAACCGGTTCTGCATTAAACTCACAAACCTCCAGGTAATCTTTTAATTTCTCTTCGCGCGAGGTAAGTGTTTGTTCATGCACTTTGATCACTCCGTTGAAATAATCATCAATGCTGGTACAGCCAATGATCCCGGTATATTCATTTCCGTCTTTGATCTGCCTGTAGATATAATAAGCCGGGGACGGATCGCGCATAAAGATCTTTTCTTTTACAAAGCCTTTGAAACGTGATTTTACTTTTCTCAAACGTTCTGCCGAACCTGGTTTTGTTTTCATTCCATCTTCAAAATCGGGATTGATCACATGCAAAAATGAAAATGGATTACCTGCCAGTTTTTCTTTCAATTCGGATGGATTGTAACCATCAACAGAACGTGAGGCAACCAGGTGAACTTTATCGTTCTCCGGGCGAATTGCTCTGAAAGGTAAGATCTGCGCCATGTTTATTATCTATTTCTGGTTTCAGGTTTCGGGTTGGCACCTGAAACCAGAAACATGGAATATTAAATTATTTGTGAACTTCCGCGTGAGCAAAAGCGTCGATGATACGGGTTGCCAATTCAACTCCTATTCTTTCCTGCGCTTCGTTGGTTGCAGCACCAATATGTGGTGTCAACGAAATTTTCGGGTGGTTTAATAATGCCGGATCAGGAGTTGGTTCATTAGTGAACACATCCAAAGCAGCATGGGCAACTTTCCCCGAATCAAGCGCAGCCATCAATGCTTTTTCATTGATCACCCCACCACGTG
The DNA here is from genome assembly GCA_036405375.1 of Bacteroidia bacterium. Classification (GTDB taxonomy): domain Bacteria; phylum Bacteroidota; class Bacteroidia; order B-17B0; family Aurantibacillaceae; genus JADJDM01. The sequence goes on along the minus strand of DASWXS010000324.1, from coordinate 2,363 downwards.
CAGCATTTACAAGGATCACTCCTTTTTTCATTTGCTCCAATTCTTTCTCACCTACCATTTCTCCACCCGGTACGTGAAATGTAATAAAATCACTCTTAGAGATCAGTTCATCAAGGCTAACAGCATGTATATGCACTTTTATACCTTCTGTACCATGAATTTTAACCGTTACTTCCGTGTCTTTATGATGCGGATCATAAGCCAGCACTTTCATTCCCGAGCCTAAAGCAATACGCGCCACTTCCTTACCAATACGGCCAAATCCAACAATACCAATAGTTTTCCCGGTAAGCTCAATGCCTTTCGCATATTTCTTTTTTAGTTCCTCGAATTTTGCAAGGCCATTGGCCGGCATCTGGCGATTGCTATCGTATAAAAAACGGGCAGTTGAATATAAATGTGCGAATACAAGCTCTGCAACTGAATTGGAGGAAGCAGCAGGAGTGTTGATCACTTTAATGCCCTTGGAAATTGCATATTCCACATCAATATTGTCCATCCCTACTCCACCGCGGGCAATGATTTTTAACCCGGGGCAGGCATCAATAATGTCTTTTCTTACTTTAGTTGCACTTCTAACGGTAAGTGTGGAGTAATTTTTAGCATTGATCTCATTGACCAGGTTTTCCTGTGCTACTTTTTCCGTTACAACAGTAAATCCTGCTTTCTCCAGGAGGTCTTTTCCGAGGTCATCCATGCCATCATTGGCTAAAATCAGTTTGCTCATGTAGTATTAAAATTGGAACCACGAAAATACTGATTTTTAGGCTACGAAGGCTTTGAAAACATGAATTTTATGGGAATTTTAATAAGAGGTATTGATAAAACGCTAACACAGATTCCACTGATTACACAGATATGATGTGTTCTGATTTTTAAGTTTAAAATACCACAGATTTACTGATGCAAAAAATGCTATTCGAACTACAATTTATGCAATCTGTGTCTTAATCCTGGTTGATACTGGATTAATCTTTCACCCTTCTCAGGAACTGGTTCAGTGGCAAAGCAGCTTTAAAACTTTTAGCGACATCTGCAGTAAATGTTTTAGAAAGAATTTCCTTGTCAGAGATTTTCTTTACAACGATAAACTCTTTCAGGCGTAATAGATCCAGGTTCGGGCTATCTTTCTCGAATCCTTTTGGTGCATTTTTAAGTGCACCTTCCTGTACCAGCTCTTTATAATTACTTACAAAATCCTTTGCTTTTAATATCTTCCTGAATTCAGCAGCATTATAATCTATTTCCTGGCGAATAGCCTGCAAATAATCGGGCATAGGCATATGACTTCCCGCAGCTACAAATGATTTTCCCGGCTCAATATGTACATAATATCCTGCCATCTCTGCGTTTTTTCCACCCGGACTAATGATAGCTCCAAAATTGGTTTTATAAGGCGATTTATCTTTACTGAAACGCACATCCCTGTTGATACGGAACAAACATTTAGCCGGATCAAGATCTGCCACTGCAGGATCAAATTTACCACAACCTGCAATTATTTTTGCTACCTCTCCCTGGTAAAACGCTTTCGCAGCAGTATATGTAGCTTTGTTTTTATCAAACCAGTCTTTGTTATTGTTCTTGCTTAACGCGGTCAAAAATTTCAGAACTTCCTGCATCTTCTATATTTTGAATGATGAATTATGATTGAATTATAAATGTTGAATGAATTATTCAGGGATGTTTTCCGTGATCTTTTTAAAGAACTTGAAATTTACCAGGAATTCTTTTGCAATGATTCTAAGTAATGTGTAGGTTGGAATAGCGACTACCATTCCCCATATGCCTGCTACCGAAGCCGCCATCAGGATTACTAAAAATATTTCGAGCGGATGTGCTTTTACAGAATTACTAAATATAAACGGTTGTATAAGGAAGCCGTCGAGCATGTTTACACCCAGCAGCACAAAAAATATTTTTGTAATCACATCACCAACTGCGTTTATTTGCCCATATTCAATACATCCTGTGACACCTAATGTTACTGCAAAAATAAAACTGATCAATGGCCCTACATATGGAATAATATTCATTAAGCCTGTAAACACACCTATCAATACCGCGTTTTGAATGCCCAATAAATACATACACAGGGTAACAATTGCGGTAACAATCAACATATCTATCAATAAACCTACAAAGTACTTCGAAAGCAATACCTGTGTTGTACGCACAATGTCTTTGATCTCTTCTTCGTAGTTAGATGGAGTGATAAGCAACAAGGAACGAAAAACCATCTTATCTTCTTTCAGCAGGAAAAAGGTAATGAACAAAACAGCTAGTGTGCCCCCGATCATTGTGCCGGTAGTAGACACAAAACCATTAAGCAAAGTACTTACGTTTTTAAAATTAAGCGCTTC
>DASWXS010000323.1:0-3300 GCA_036405375.1 Bacteroidia bacterium | reverse complement strand
ATTAATGATTTTAAACCGGTCTGTCAATGATATTTCGTCATATTGATCCAGTGAATACACTATCGAATACTTTATCTTCGATTGCTGAAACAGATACGAATAGATCCGGGCCAGCTCCAGATTAAAAACCCCAGTCACCTGCTTCCCCGGTTGTGCAGGATTTACAAGTGGTCCCAACATATTAAAAAAAGTTTTTACCCCAAGCTCTTTTCTAACCGACGATACATTTTTGAGGGCAGGATGAAAAAGCGGAGCATGCAAAAAACAAATCCCGGCTTCATTCAATTGTCTTTTTAACTGAGATTCCTTCGTTGTGAACTTTACTCCCAGGTGCTCCAGCACATTGGAAGATCCGCAAACGGAAGAGACCCCGTAGTTCCCATGTTTTGCAACCTTTGCCCCTGCACCGGCAACTATAAATGAAGAGAGAGTTGAAATATTGAACGTATTCTTGCCGTCGCCTCCAGTACCGCAAAGATCGATTACGTCAAATTCATTAAGATCAAGCCGAATACATAATTCCAATAGGGCATCACGAAATCCTTCCAGCTCTTCTATGGTGACTTTACGCAACATGTATATGGTCAGAAAAGAAGCAATATGTGCCTGGTTAAATTTATTTTCTGCAATACCCATAAGCACATTTCTTGCTTCGTTTCGGCTCAGTGTTCCGTATTCAAACAGATCATTTAAAATTGTTTTCATCTTTAATTATTTATCCAGTTATTCATTATTTGTTTTCCATATGGTGTGAGTATACTCTCGGGGTGAAATTGCAATCCTTTCACATCATAGTGTTTATGCGAGAGTGCCATAATATTCCCTTCCGAATCTTCCGCAGTTATTTCCAGGTCAGGGGAAAATCTTTCTTTACAGGCCAGCCATGAATGATACCTGCCAACATTGAAGGACACAGGAATATCGCTGAACAAAGAATCTTTTTTAAGGATATGGATTGGTGTAGCTACACCATGATATACCTTTTGTGTATTCACCAGTTTTCCACCAAACACTTCCGCAATAGCCTGGTGTCCCAGGCAAATACCCAATACACTTTTTGTAGCCGCATACCTGCGAATAACTTCCATACTGATTCCGGCTTCAGAAGGAATACCCGGTCCCGGGGAGATCAGTATTTTATCGTATTGATCAACTTCATTTGCACCGATCTTATCATTCCTGGTAACTGTAATGGTATCGACAGTTACTTCTTTCAGTAAATGAACCAAGTTATAGGTAAAGCTGTCGTAGTTATCGATCACTAATATTTTTCTCATAGTATTAAAGTTCATTAGCTAATGCAATTGCTTTCCGCAATGCACTAATCTTATTATTTACTTCCTCCAGTTCATTTTCAGTAATTGAGGATTCTACCAGCCCAGCTCCCGCCTGGTAATGAAGAACATTATCTTTACTCAGGAAAGAGCGAATAGTTATTGCATGATTAAATTCTCCTTCGCTATTCATAAAACCAATACAGCCACCATAAAAACTTCGGGGCGTGTTTTCATGCTCATCGATCAGCTGCATTGCTTTGTATTTAGGCGCTCCTGATAAAGTTCCTGCCGGGAAAGTATCTGCAAGTATATCCAGTCCGGCTACACCCGGCTCCAGCTCTGCCCTAACTTCTGATACAAGATGGATAACATGAGAATAGTATTGAATCTCTTTGAATGTAGAAACCGATACCTGTTTACCACATTTACTTAAATCATTACGTGCAAGATCCACCAACATCACATGTTCCGCATTTTCTTTCGGGTCCTGTTTCAGATTTTCTGCAAGCAGGTTATCCGCTTCATCATTTCCTGTACGTTTAAAAGTTCCTGCGATGGGAAACATTTTCGCTGTGTTGTTCTTCACCTGCAACTGCGCTTCAGGAGATGAACCAAAAATTCTAAAACTTCCAAAATCGAAATAAAACAAGTAAGGCGAAGGGTTTACGGATCGAAGCGAGCGATACACATTAAAATCGTCGCCCCTGAACCCGGTGTAAAACCTCCTCGATAATACCAACTGAAAAACATCTCCCCTGAAAATATGTTGCTTGCTTTTTTCAAGAATGGCTATAAATTCTGCATCCGAATAATTGGAACGTTCTTCTGCTGTGGTTTTGAAAGGATAAGTTGCAATGGCTTGTTGGTGAAGGAGAGAGAGCAACGGATCCATATCAGACCTTTGCCCGTCCTGTAGCAATTCTAATACATGCATTTCATTTTTAAAATGATTGATCGCAATGATGAATTGAAAAAAGTAATACGACACATCAGGAATCTCCGATTGTTGTTTTTTAAATTCTATCTCTTCAAAACAAGACACTGAGTCGAATGTGATATATCCGAATACACCCGCCGGGATAAAATCTGTGTTCCCGTCCTTTTCAACAACAAAAGCAGAGGCAAACGAACGAAGACGTTTTACAACATCTGTTTTATTTACAATCGTTTCACTGCGCTCTTCACCTGGAGGAAAAAATTCCCGGATCTTTCCATGTTCGTAACTGAAGCCCGCCAACGGTTTTGCACAGATGTAGGAAAAACTGTTTTCATTTCCATGATAGTCGGAGCTCTCCAGCAAAAAAGTGCCCTGGTACTGATCCCTGAGCTTTAGGTAAATGTTTACAGGCGTTGTGGTATCCGACAAAAATTTTATGTAATTCTTTTTAAATGTGTAGTTCATTTTCCTGATTTTTGTAATTGAAAAAAATAGGCTATACAAAGTCAGGCAAAGGGAAATAAAAAAAGGCCTGACGAACAGTCAAGCCTTTTTTGAATATTGTTGAGTATACAAAATAGTTAAGCCATCTGACCGTTCCTTATGGAATTCAGACGCCACCACCAGTTTTGTACTTTAAATTTCATTTCTGTTTTAGAATTGTGGGACAAATCACGTACATTTTTTTTAATTCTGCAAATTAATTTTGTTTTCTCTTTGAAAACATCGTAAAACTGAGGAATAAATTTCTTGAATTCGAAATTCTTGGAACCATAGAGTGAAAATTTTTCTCGCTACCGTAAAATCAATTTGGTCTATGTGCATAGGATTTAGCACTGCCCGGTGCCGGATGCGGTGAGCCAATTTTTATCGAAGCACGGGGCATAACCTTGCGAGATTAAAAAATTGAGCAAGGAGCGTAGGAATCGCAATGCCTGGCCTTTTCTTTTGTTATTTTTCTTTTGGGCAGCAAAAGAAAAGTAAAAATCGACCTGTATAAAATCAACCAACTTGTTTAACATCTGAATAATGTTAAAATAAACTATTTCCACACGGTCATGAAAATCCCAAACCAATTTTACCTAC
>DASWXS010000322.1:0-6845 GCA_036405375.1 Bacteroidia bacterium | reverse complement strand
AACAATCAGGCTACCTGCATATATTTAATAAGAAATAGAGAAGTAAAAATAATTTGTGGAAAGGCTGCTCATTTTTGAGCAGCCTTTTTCTTTTCTTTTTGATAAGTAATAATGACGGGCACCGTGGTGATCACAATGAAGCCGACAATTATCCAGCCCAGGTAATTTTCTATTCCCGGAAAGATCTGCCCAAGGAAATAACCAATGCTGCAAATAGAGCCGATCCAGGCAAATGCCCCGATAACATTATAAGCCATGAATCTTTTCATATCTACCCGTATAACGCCGGCGAGTATGGGAGCAAAGGTGCGTATGTAAGGTAAAAACCTGCCCAGGATCAGTGTACGTCCGCCGTGCTTGTCATAAAATGCTTTTGTTGCAGTAAGGTGTCTTTGTTTGAAAAAGAATGAATCTTTACGCGTGTATAATTTTTCTCCTACTTTTTTTCCGAATAAATACCCAACTATATTACCCAGGATAGCTGCTGCTGCCATGCATAATATCAACACAATAAGGTTAACACCTAAATACTGATTTTTTGTGGCACAAAATAAGCCGGAAAGAAAAACAAGACTATCGCCGGGAAGGAAAAAACCAACCAGCAAACCTGTTTCTGCAAAGATCACAAACAATAACAGTGGCAATCCTAATTGTACAATTGAGGTAGGATCTAACAGGTCTTTAAAAAATTGCCAGGCTGATTCCATTAAGAGCGAAGGTAAGGTTTCTTTTAACACAGAGTACGCTGAGTTTTCAGAGTTTAATGTAAAATATGCATGGCTATAAAATACCCTGTGTAACTCTTTTTTCTCTGTGAACTCTGTGTTGAAATATTTAAAACAACATTCCTTCCTTAACAGGAGAAAAACTCATTTCGTGTTTCAGCAACCATTCTTTTCTCCACAAGCCACCGGCATAACCTACCAGTTTATTGTTGGAGCCAATCACACGATGACAAGGTACAACAATAGCCATGTTGTTTCTCCCATTCGCTGTACCAACAGCACGAATGGCTTTTACGTCTCCTATTTTTTTTGAAAGCAACAGGTATGATGTGGTTTGTCCAAAAGGAATATCCAATAAATGCCGCCATACCTTTTGCTGAAAATCGGTACCCGGCTGTTTGAACGGAAAATCAAATGTTTGTCGTGTGCCAGCAAAATATTCACGTAATTGTTCTGCACATTGTATATGACTTGAAATTGAAAGCACGGATTCGTCCACTTTTTCCTCGCAGAAAGATACAGCAGTAATAAAATCTGCGTCGCCTGAAATTCTGATTGTCCCTAAAACTGTGTTTATGAAGGAGTTATTTTCGGTTGAGGAATTCATTCCTCAAAAATAAGGAATGTTTAGGTCGTCATTAAACTTTTTGAAATTTGTAAGGTCTAAAAACTTATATTTAACAATGCTTATGCGTTTTTCTATTTTTTTGATGCTCGTTTGTCTGTCATTTTCCTTGCGCTCACAAACGTTTACCGTTAAAGGATCGGTTATTGACAGGAAAGATACAACTTCACTTATTGGAGTTGCGGTTGGGCTGGTTGATAAAAATGATAGTACGGTTGTTCGCTGGGCAGTTACCGACCTGGATGGTTTGTATGAACTGAAGGAAGTTACACCCGGTGATTATGTAATTAAAGTTACTTACCTGGGCTATAAAAATTTCAAAAAGAATATTAGCATTGGCTCCCAGGATCTTAGTGTAAAAATAAAGCTGGAGCAGGATGCACTGTTGCTGAAGGATGTGGATGTAACTGCAGTTCAAACCAGGGTAACACAAAAAGGCGATACGGCGGAAATGAATGCCAGCGCCTATAAGGTAAACACAGATGCTACAACCGAAGACCTGGTTAAGAAAATGCCGGGAATAACAGTGGAGAATGGCGTGGTAAAAGCCCAGGGAGAAGATGTAAAAAAAGTGTTGATTGATGGGAAGGAATTTTTTGGTGATGACGCGGCACTTGCACTTAAAAATCTTCCTGCTGAAATTGTGGACAAGATCCAGGTATTTGATAAGCTGAGTGACCAATCGCAGTTCACCGGTTTCAATGATGGAAATACTACGAAAACATTGAACATTGTTACCAAAAAGGGAATGAACAATGGAACATTCGGGAAAGTATACGGAGGATATGGAACAGATGATCGTTACCAGGCCGGGGGAAACCTGAATTATTTCAAAGGCGACAGAAAACTTACTGTTCTTGGTTTGAGTAACAATATCAATCAACAAAATTTCTCATCGCAGGATCTTCTTGGTGTTTCCCAGTCAGGCAGTGGTGGCGGCGGTCGTCGTGGCGGTGGTGGATCAGGAGGTATGGGAAGAGGAAGCGATCCAACGTCCAATTTTCTTTCAGGGCAGCAAGGCGGGATCAGTGCAACCAACGCTTTTGGATTGAATTATAGCGATCAATGGGGAAAGAAAGTAAAATTTACAGGAAGCTACTTTTTCAATAACAGCAATAACTCCAACGAAAGTATTACAAAAAGAACTTATTTGCTTAGCCAGGAAGGCGGCCAGATCTATAACGAGAAGAGTACTTCTGAAAGTCATAACTTTAATCACCGTGCCAATATCCGTTTGGAGTACACCATCGATACCATGAACAGTATTACATTTACTCCGCAGATCAGCTTTCAGAACAACCGCTCAGAAAGTAGTCTCTATGGTTTAACTTCTTATGGCGATGCCGGACTTATCAATTCATTAACGAATAAAAATGAGACTAAGAGTTTTGGGTACACAACCAATAACTCGTTATTGTATATGCACAAATTCAATAAAACAGGGAGAACAGTATCCTTGACGAGTGGTTTCCAGATGAACTCCAAAAACAGTACTTCCTACCTGAATTCAAATTCGATTTATTATACATCAAGTGATACCGGCGAAGTAGTAGACCAGAAAACTGTTTCTCAAACAGAAGGTTATACATTATCCGGAAGTTTGATGTATACCGAACCCATAAAAAAGGTAGGACAGTTAACATTCAATTATTCGCCATCCTATAACCGGAACAATTCAGATAAAAACACGAATCGCATGGATACCTTAAGTGATACGTATTCTCTCCAGGATTCAGTGCTTTCAAACCGTTTTGATAATACCGTTATTACACAAAAAGGTGGGGTAGGCTTCAGGCTGCGCAAAGAAAAAGCAATGCTCAATATTGGGCTTGATTACCAGAATGTTTATTTACAAGGCGATCAGCTGTTTCCATATACTGCACGGGTAAATAAAACCTTTGATAATCTCCTTCCAAAACTGGTGTATCGCTATCGTATCTCCAAAACAAACGAGCTTCGTTTTAATTACAATACTTCTACGCAGGTTCCTTCCGTTACTCAATTGCAAAATGTTATTGATAACACCAATCCACTTTACCTGTCGGCAGGTAATCCTGATCTTAAACAACAATATTCGCATTCGGCAAATTTGCGTTATAACTTTACCAATGTGGATAAGGGCAGAACAGTATTTGTGCTGTTGAATGGTACGTTTACGCAAAACTATATTTCCAATTCTACTTTTATCGCGTATGCAGATACAGCGCTTACGAGTGATGTAATTCTTGCACGTGGCTCACAATTATCAAAACCGGTTAATCTTCCCGAATACTATAGTGCACGAAGCATGTTCACCTATGGTTTCCCGGTTAAATGGCTCAAGTCGAACTTAAATGTTACTGCAGGGTTCAATTACATCAATGCACCTGGTTTATTAAATAATAAAGTCAACTATTCAACTACCTATAACACAAGTGCAGGTTTGGTATTGTCGAGTAACATCAGCGAAAAAGTCGATTTCACTTTGTCGTACACGCCTAATTATTCTATTGTTGAGAATACCCTTCAGAAAAAATCGAATAATAATTATTATGTCGGGGTTGCTTCAGCAAAAATTAATGTAATGCCATGGAAAGGACTGGTATTGAATACAGAAGCAACGCATTCGAACTATGTAGGTTTAACCAGTACTTTCAACCAGAGCTTTTTGTTGTGGAATGCCGCTGTGGGATATAAATTTTTAAAGAGCAAGGCTGCTGAAGTTCGATTGTCTGTATTCGATATTTTAAGTCAGAATAATAGTATCGCCCGTAACATTACCGAAACGTATGTGGAAGACGTGCAGACCAAAATTCTGAAACAGTATTTTATGCTTACCTTTACATATAACTTCAAAAAGTTTGGTTCAGGTAAAGAAAACAAGCCTGCTGACCCTGCGAAATAGACTATGCATTATTAACAACGTTTGTTTTTAACCGCTTATCCTTCAATTGCTTATGCTTAACGAATAGCAGGTCGTTTTTCCAATAAAATGACTATTTTAGCGGACTTTATAATTAATTAACAAACGACACAAACATATGACTACAGCATCGAAAAAGCACCCTAAAGGTTTATGGGTTTTATTTGGAACGGAAATGTGGGAGCGCTTCAACTTTTATGGGATGAGAGCTATATTAACCCTGTTCCTCGTAAATTCCCTGATGATGAAGGAAGAAGAAACTTCACTGATTTACGGAGGTTTTTTAGGTTTGTGTTACCTCACGCCAATGTTAGGAGGTTTTATTTCAGATCGTTTCCTGGGTAACAGAAATTGTATCATTTTGGGTGGATCGTTGATGGCGATCGGTCAGATTCTTTTATTCACCAGTGCTTCAATATTCGAAAGCAGTTTAGGTGCGGCGACAACCATTACGTGGTTAGCTTTGGGGATCATCATTTTCGGAAATGGTTTCTTTAAACCGAATATTTCAAGTATGGTAGGAAGTCTTTATCCGAAAGAAGAGAAAAGCAAACTGGATTCTGCCTTCACAATTTTCTATATGGGTATTAATATTGGTGCTTTGCTGAGCCAGTACTTCTGTCCATTAATTGGCGATGTTAAAAATGAGATCATCCAGGCTGACGGAACAATTTCTATCGTTCGCGACATTCATGCTTTCAAATGGGGATTCTTAGCAGCAGCGATTGCAATGATATTAGGAACTGTGATCTTTTTTGTACTGAAAAACAAATACGTTGTTACTCCTGAGGGAAAAGCAATAGGAGGATTACCATCTAAAAATGATCATAATGATTTTGAAGAAGGTGAAGCTCAAAAAGCTAATTTCTCTACTAAAGCTTTAATTGGTGCGGTAATCGCATTTGTAGGATTATTCTTCGGAATCCGTTTCCTGATGGGAGGAGACAATTTTGTAAAAACAATTATTTATCCGATTATTTATGCCAGTGGTTTAACACTTGCAGGTTTGATCATCTCCGACACCTCCCTAACAAAAGTTGAGCGCCAGCGTATCATCGTAATTTATATAGTATCCTTTTTCGTGATCTTCTTCTGGGCAGCATTTGAGCAGGCAGGTTCATCTCTTACGTTCATCGCCGATAATCAAACTGATCGTAACTTCTTTGGCTGGGATATGCCTGCTTCAATGGTCCAGATCTTTAACGGGTTATTTGTTGTTTTATTCGCGGTTCCATTCAGTATGATGTGGGATAAATTAAGAGCAAAAGGCAGAGAGCCGATTTCCCCAATGAAACAAGCAATCGGTCTTGCTTTAATCGCATTAAGTTACTTCATTATAGCGTTCAATGTAAAAGGTCTTGGAAGCGGAATGCTGGCTGTTAAATGGTTAGTATTGTTATATTTGATCCAAACAGTTGGAGAGCTTTGTCTTTCTCCTATAGGTCTTTCGTTGGTTGGTAAACTATCACCAAAACGTTTTGCATCGTTATTGTATGGTGTATTCTTTCTTTCTAACGCTGCAGGTTATGCATTGGCAGGAACACTTGGAGCCATATTGCCTGCAACCGAAGACAAATTCCAGGCGGCACAAAAACTGGGAATTGATCTTCATGGAATCCTTGATAAAAAAATAACTCCAACAGCAGAGCAAATTGCACTATTGGATAAAAACCAAATCAGTGCGGCTAATCCTGTTTTTTGTGGATTCGAAATTCATAACCTGTTTGAGTTTTTCATGGTGTTCGTGATCCTTTGTGGTGTTGCTTCAGTTATATTAATGGCACTTACACCAATGTTGAAAAGAATGATGCACGGAGTAAAATAATAAAACCTTATATAAATAGAAAACCCTAAGCAATTAGGGTTTTTTAATTTTAGCACCATGAGTAACAATACACAAACATTAGAAGAGATCCAGAATTTTAAAGGCAAGTATCCAAAACAATTGTGGTACCTGTTTTTTAGTGAAATGTGGGAGCGTTTCAGTTTCTACGGCATGCGCGGTATGCTGGTTGTTTTTATGACAACGAAACTCGCAATGAACGAAGAAGTAGCAAATCTTCAATACGGAGCTACCCAGGCATTTGTGTATGCATTTACATTTGTGGGTGGAATGTTTGCCGACAGAATCCTGGGCTACAGGAAATCCCTGTTCTGGGGTGGGCTTTTGATGATTGTTGGAAGTATTATACTCGCAGTTGATCCGAAGAATTTCTTTTTCCTGGGTATTTCCTTTAACATCATAGGTACAGGTTTCTTTAAACCCAATATTTCTACAATGGTAGGCCGTTTGTATAAAGACGGAGATTCAAGGACTGATGCAGGGTTCTCTCTCTTTTATATGGGCGTGAATGTTGGAGCTTTAATTGGTGGATATCTTTGTATCGCTGTTGCCAACGGAAGTATGCTAAGCAGCATTGTACCCGAAAACCTGAGATGGAACGTTGCTTTTGGCTTTGCATCTATAGTAATGATCGTGAGCTTGCTTACGTTTGTGTGGACTCAAAAGAGCCTTGCAACTATAGGGAAATCGCCTTTAATGCACCTGGATGTAAACAGAAGACTTCTCTTTGAGGTTCTTACCTATGCTGCT
>DASWXS010000321.1:0-3547 GCA_036405375.1 Bacteroidia bacterium | reverse complement strand
AACCTTATATACATCTGCACCGGTTTTTGTTGATCTGGATGCTGATGGAGATCTTGACCTGATGGCGGGTGAACTGGAGGGTGGTTTTAAATATTATACCAATATTGGTACTGTCTCAGCTCCTGTATTCGGTGTACCTCAGTTCAATCCTTTTTCATTAACTGATATTGGCTTCAAATCCACACCTACATTCGCAGACCTGGATAATGATGGTGATATGGATATGCTGGCAGGAGAATATAACGCTCATTTCTATTATTTCAGAAATACCGGCACTGCACAAAACCCTTCATTCGCAAGTGTTCAGATTGATCCTTTCACCTTCACTAAGATCGCATGTATGTCTGCACCGGCTTTTGCAGATCTCGACAATGATGGTGATTCAGATGTACTGGCAGGGCAAATGTATGGCAATTTTTATTTCTTCGAAAATATTTGCGTTCATCCTGTTGCACCTGATACCATATTTGAAACCAGGGCGACATGCCCGAACGAACACTTTATCTTCAGCACAGAAGAAACAAACGGCGCTACATCTTATATCTGGACATTACCTCCGGGCTGGACAGGTTCTTCGTCAAGCGACAGCATCCAGGCTATTTGTGGTTCTGATCCCGGGATTATCAGTGTAAGCGCTACCAACTCCTGCGGTACTTCCTCACCGATAACATACAGTGTTCATCCAGCCATTGACAGTATACAGCCTGCGAGCCCTGTACTGACAGACCTAAGCGGTACCTGCAGTGTAACACCTGCCATACCTGCCACAAGCGATAACTGCGCCGGAACCATAACCGGCACTACCAGCACTATTTTCCCAATTACTGAAATCGGTTCTCATACTATAACCTGGACCTTCGATGACGGAAACGGTAATTTCACTATAGTCAGTCAAAACATAACAATAACTGCTCCTTCCATTGATGTGAGTACTACTGTAAACGGACTTACTATTTCGGCAAACAATACAAGCGCGGGTATTTCCTATCAATGGATCGATTGCTCTACCGGTTTGCCAATAAACCAGGAAATTCAGCAAAGTTTCACCGCTTCAGCAAATGGATCGTATGCCGTAATCCTTACGGATGGATTATGTTCGGATACCAGCGATTGTGTAACGATTAATGCCATAAATATCTATGAAAAACAAAACGGTATAACTACTCTGAATGTATACCCTAATCCTTCTACAGCTATCTTTACTATTGAAAATGCCAAAAATATTACTAAATTGTCTCTAACAGATGTGAGCGGAAAGCTGATCCTGGAAAAGGAAGGCGATTGCAAATATGTGGACTTGTCAGGCTTTGAAACAGGCATGTATATACTTACTGCAACAATGGAAAATGGAAGTACAAGTAACACGATAATCATCAGGCAAAAATAAACCCGGCTTTGCATTTAAGGATTTTTTGCTGCGAATTCATAAAGCATCAATATTAATGTACAGAGAAACCTGCCCGCTCTTGCCTACAAAACAAGCAAGTATAGCGGGCAGGTCAATATATCCTTGAGCGAGATTAAAGATTGATCTATTTCTTCAACAATTCAGCCATTTCTATTAAACGTATAAACTCAGACCTGTATCCTTCGTCATCCTTTCCTTTTGATGCTTTTGCCAATATAAGTGCGCTTTTAAATGTACTTTCTCCTTTAAATTTAGATTCGCGTAATACCATTCCAAACTGGGCAACTGCACATGAGAATTTACAATTTTCTGAACTCAGGGCAAACAAACTTTTCTTATCAGTAACAATATGTGTCATTAATTTCGAAACAGCTTCTTTAGGTTCTTTATATCGGAATTTAATGGTCATCACTTCATTGCTTTTGGAATCACTTGTTGGTGTGGTTTGCTGATACTTTAGCGGATCAACCGAAGCAACCAGCTCAGAAGAACCGGCAGGAATGATCTCGTAAATAGCAGTAACCGTATGTCCTGATCCCAATTCGCCTGCGTCTTTTTTATCATCATTAAAATCTTCGTTATTCAGCAAGCGGTTTTCATAACCAACCAGGCGATAGGCTTTCACTTTTGTGGGATTAAATTCTACCTGGAGCTTGACATCCTTTGCAACAGTGAGCAGCGTTCCTCCCATTTCTTTCACTAATACTTTTTTCGCTTCCAGGATGTTATCGATGTATGCATAGTTACCATTTCCTTTGTCGGCAAGCTGCTCCATTTTAGAGTCTTTATAATTGCCGGTTCCAAAACCCAAAACAGTAAGAAAAATTCCACTTTCTCTTTCCTTCTCAATCAATCGGGTCAATTCACCATTACTGCTTACACCCACGTTAAAGTCGCCATCAGTTGCCAGGATAACACGATTATTTGCGCTGCTCACAAAATTTTCTTTGGCAGTTTTATAGGCTAGTAAAATTCCTTCACCGCCGGCAGTTGATCCACCTGCTTCCAGTTTTTCCAGTGCCTCATAAATCTTTGCCTTTTCATTACCTGCTGTAGGTGGTAAAACCACGCCTGCTGCTCCGGCATACACAACAATGGCAACTTTATCTTGCGGACGCATCTGGTCAACCAGCAAATTTAAGCCTGATTTCAGTAAGGGTAATTTATCAGCAGAATTCATAGAGCCCGAAACGTCCAATAAAAAAACCAGGTTGTTTGCCGGCATATTATCCATTTTAATCTCTTTGCTTTGCATACCTATATGGACAAGATTATGAGCGGGGTTCCAGGGACATTCAGTAAATTCAGTTGTGATGGAAAAAGGATCGTTTCCTTTTGGCTGGGGATAATTGTAATCGAAGTAATTGATCATCTCCTCTACCCTAACTGCATCAGCAGGCGGCAAACTGCCTTGTGTTATAAAACGGCGAACATTACTGTAAGAAGCTTTGTCCACATCAATACTAAAAGTAGAAAGCGGCTCTTTTACAGCTTCTTTAAATTCATTATCATCAATTTTACTGTATTCTTCTGTATTGTAATTCATACTGTTTGGTGAAACACATCCGGCAATAGCTATGGATTTCATGCAATAATCTTTTTTTCCATACGCCTTGTTTTTTTCTGTTTTGGTTGTATTGGTTACTACCTGCACTTCTTCCAATGCAAGACTCTCTGTCCCTATTTTTGTGCTTAGTGATACAGATTTACCTTCGGCTACTTTTACATTTTTTACTTCCGTTTTTTTATACCCAACATAAGCGAAGATTAGTTTATAAGTCCCAGCCTCCAGGTTTTTGAAACAATAAAGTCCGGCAATATCTGTAGTGGTATTGCTTACCAACGCCGAGTCTTTAAAAAGAGAAATAGTCACAAACGGAAGTAGTTCAGCATTAGTAGCGTCCATTACTTTTCCGCAAATAGAACCCGTTGCATTTTGTTGTAATGGTTTTTGGGCAAAACTGAACATGCTTATCAGCATGAGTACCAGTAAAGATTTTGTATACATAAAATAGATTTTTATTGGTTTGTTGTTAAAAAGGGCTTTACTTATAGACACCATCCGGTAGTGTTTTCCATAAGTAAAAAGCAGATTTCTGAAAAATTACTTTTTAATCAAAACCTATTGTAAATCAATTA
>DASWXS010000320.1:0-7089 GCA_036405375.1 Bacteroidia bacterium | reverse complement strand
CCGTCACCTTTAAAACTCATCATTGTAACCTTGCTCATATCATTCGTAAGTCCATGAACCGCATTTTTCGAATCGCGAATACCTACATAACAAACGGAGGTATTGGTTGGAATTCTGAAAGAAACCTCACACGGATAATTAATATCAATAACACTGGCAGGTATTGCAAGATGATTGTCAGGAATAAAACTTCCATCCTGTGTGATGCAAATCCCCGAACCGTAATTATACGTAATGTCGCCTACTGTCTTATCCGGGATAGCGCATAAGTTTGTTGCTGTACCTCTTTTATATCCCCACGAAGAAATTGCTTCTCCCACGGCAACCATCAACTGAACTGAGTTTCCAACCTGGTCATAAACGGTAACAGGATATGTTCCTGGCATTAAGTCACCAAAAAGTGTTCTTTGGCGAAGGCTATCTATTTCATGTGTGAATTTAATTGAATCTACTGTCACTCCTGGAAGAGAATCTAACAGATCATGGTACATTTGAGCAGGTGTTCCGTATGTATAACCATTCCATGCGACATTATAGGGCGGTGTACCTCCCATTATGCACAAATTAACCTGTCCTTTCTGAGCTTCATCAGTATAATCGGTAATAGTTGCTTTTGCCGACAAATCAGCTATAACCGAAACTGTAGATTTGGCAATGCAGGCGCTTGCCGCGTGGGTTACTTTTAAAGTATAAATGCCGGTAGCAGATACATTGGTAGACAACGTTGTGGCATTGCCCGGCGTCCACAAGTAAGTTGATCCGGCCGGCGCATTTGTTGTTCCGGTTAATGTAACCGTAGGGGTTGTACACGAAAGCGCTTGTGTAGATCCTGCACTGGCTGTAAATTTACAATGCGTAAAACTCGCTCCTAATTTTATAAACTGTGCTTTATTTACCAGTACAGCCTTAACCATTAAGGCTTTGGCTCCAACACCCGGAACCACAACAGTTTTGGATATTCCCGAATTGATGATGTACCTGATGGTATCACCACTTCGCTCAATTCTGAATACATCTCCAACTCTATAATTATAACTCATAATAGTTGTTGTTCCATTTTGGTACTGATACAAAGCCTGGGCAGTATTCCAGTAAAACCCATAGTCAATATCCGTTGCAACTGATTGCCCTCCTAAAACATCAAGAAAACCAAAATAAAAGCTCTTGTTGGCAGGTTCAGAATACACATACTCTATCCAGCCATTGGTGTTTGGCAACAGTGTATCCCTGCTGTTTGCAGATCCGTTTGTGGTAACGGTGCCTTTGAGAGTATCGCCACTGTTTGTAGCATTATAGAGATTTGTCCAGCTTATTTTGTACCCGACATTATACTTGTATGTACTTTTATTTTGTATACTATCAGTAACCGCTACAGTGTATGACCCCGGGGCTAAAGAAGATATTGGGTTAGCTGTTGAGCCTCCTGGCTGCCAGGTATATGCATTTGAATAAGGAATACGCGGAGTTACTTTGATCTGTCCATCAGTAGTACCCATTGAACTGTTATGAATAATATCCGGTTTAACCTGTACATAATAATTAAATTCCAGGTTACCCGACTCCGGGAAGCTACATCCTACATTAACCAGGCGATTAACCGCGTATAGGTTTGCTTTTAGCTTAAGGTTTTTTTGTGATATGCCGGGAATTGAAATCGTTCTGAGTGTGTAATTATTGACTTTATAGATAACATTATCCCCTACTCTTTCAACCCTGATAAGATCTCCTGCTCTCAGGTAGCGACTAAGCTCATCTGTTGTACCGGCTTCATAATAATCCATAATACCACCAGAGAAATGCAATCCGAATTTCATATCTCCATATGAATATTGATTTGGATAGATGGCTTCATAAAAGCCTAAAAAGTACTGATTCGCAACTGTCATATCAACCAGGTATTCTATCCATCCGTCTGTTCCGGCCAATAAGGTATTTTTACTAACTGCAGTAGCTACGATGTTGGTATTGTTTGTGGGAGAATACAATGAGTCTCCTACAAGGCTACACCGATCAAGATCGGTCCATAAAGCTTTATAGCCAACATTATAGTTATAGGAGCTTTGATTGGCCAAACTGTCAAAAACGGTAACTGAATAATTTGTTGCTGATAATGAAGAAATTGTTGAAGTTGTTGCCCCTCCCTGCCATGAATAAGTATTAACGAATGGAACTGTTGGAGTTAACTTAATACTTCCGTCGGATACCCCCGGACGACTAACATGTTTGATAGTTGGGATAACACGTACATAATTATTATATACCGTATTGCTTTTATTATAAAAACTGCAACCAACATTAACCAACCGGTTATTATAAAGAAGCTGCGTTTTTACCTTAAATGCCTTTTGTGCTATGCCTGTTATAGTTGTGGTTTTTAAAGTGCTGCCATTTAATTTGTAAAGGATAGAATTACCAACTCTTTCAATACGAATGCGATCGCCGACGCGAGGAGCATAGTATAATGGTGTATTGGTACCTACTTCATAATAATTTAAAGTTTTGCTACTTCCATTATAACAAATTCCATAATCAATATCGGCCACCACATATTGTAAAGAAGATGCATCTTCGGAAAATCCAATATAACAATGATTTGCTCCAAGGTTATCTATTGGATACTCAATCCAGCCATCGGTATTAGCGGGCAATGTATTTTTACTTATAGCCGTTCCATATATGGTATTATTGGGCGCCGTACTAACCAACGAATCATTTCTATAATATGCACGATCCAGGTTGGTCCAAAGAACTTTATAACCAACATTATACTTATAGCTGCTGCTGTTGGATAAACCATCATTAATGGTTAACGTATTTGTTCCAACGCCCAGACCCGAATTTGTTTGAGAAGTTGCTCCGCCGGGCTGCCATAAATAGGTATTTGATGAGGCAATTTTAGGTGTAGCTTTAATACTGCCGTTAGTCATATTAAAATCAGAAGCATGCTTTATAACAGGCAGCACTTCTACATAATTAATAAAACTTGTATTATTCAATTTATCGAAGCTGCACCCTACATTTACAAGCTGTACGGGCGAGCTCCTGAAATTTGCCTTCAGCTTAAGCGTTTTTTGAGAAATACCACTAACAGTTTGTGTACGAACTACAACATTATTAATCTTGTAATTAATAACATTTCCTACTCTTTCCACTTTCACCACATCTCCAACCTTAGGCGCTGCCTTTATTACCGCATAACCACCTAATGCCCCTTCATAATAATAAAGCTGCCGGGCACTGGTGTAATAAATCCCATAATCAATATCAGTATACGTATTAGGATTGGGAGATATACTATCAACAAAACCAATAAAATAAGCGTTAGTACCTGTTACATTATCTACAACATATTCAAACCACCCGTCGGTATTTGCATCCAATGTATTTTTGCTGACAGCAAAACCATGGGTGTTTGCATTAGGCGCTGAAGAGATCAGTGAGTCATTCCTGAATGTGCATCTGTCCATATTAGTCCACATAACCTTGTAACCCAGGCTATATACATTGGAGTATGTTTGGCTGCTACTACTGGTTACTGTAACGCTATATTGTCCAGTAGTGATATTATTTAGATCTTTGGTCGTAATGGCACCCGGATTCCACACATAAGTATAAGGAGAAACACTTCCTGAAACGTTTAGTACAATATTCCCCTGCGTATCAGTTCCATCAGGTATTACATGATCCACTTTTGCCAATACGGAAACCTGGGCATTAATAAAACCTGTACAAAGTATAAGAGTGATGAATGTGCTTAAAAATCTCATGTGTACTGTTATTAAAAGCTCATGGAACCTCAAAACACCTCCTGATTTTCAAATGAGTTGTTTGAATGCAGCGCCAATAAGCAGCATAATTTAAATAGCCACGAAACTAACAAAGCATTGTTACTAAAAAGGATTAAGTTAGCATATAGAGTACTTTACTTCACAAGTGGTAGGTTTTCTTGAGTATTAAAATTTCACGCGATTTTTTATGGGTTACAGACCAGCAATAAAAAAAACGCACCCAGCGGATGCGTTTTTATTCTAACAAAATCAAATTATCCTGTTGTAGTATAAAATTGGACATAGATAATTATGTCAGTTCGAGCCATGTCTGCTCTACCTATCGGCAGACAGGCGACAGGCATGCGGAGTCGGGAACCGGAAAATAAACGTCTCGACTTCGTTCGACGAGACATTTCGGGAGAAATAGTTTATTCCTACTTTTCCCTGCAACAGGACAAATCAAATAAAGTTTATCCTCTTCAAAAACTCATCTTTTTTACCGGAGGAAATATATACCTGCGTTTCATCCAGCATCTCAACTACTCCTCCTTCTTCGCGCCTGTATCTTACGCAATGGCATACATTAATAATATGCGATTGATGAACACGGATAAATGATGTATTAGCAGAGTTACACAATTGTCTTTCAAATTCCTTCAATGTTTTTGAAACGAGCATACGCCTCTTATCCTTGAATACAACAAGTGAATAATTGGACCTTGCCTCTATCCTGATGATATCATCCTCATCACAATACTCTATTGTTTCTTTATCTGAAATAAGAATTTTGTTTTTTTTATCCTGCTGGCCAATTACCTTCTCAAGCGTTTGTTCAAGCGTATTTCCCCTTTTTTCTTCTTCTAAAATCCGGCGAATTTTTTCGATAGCAAATATAAGGTCATCTTTATCAATAGGCTTAAGCAGGTAATCGGTAGTACCCAGCTTTATTGCTTTCAGGGCATATTCTTCATATGCAGTGGTATAGATAAGTTTAAATTTTTTAAAAGGGAGTTGCTCAATCAGTTCCAGCCCATTTATTTCAGGCATTTGAATGTCGAGAAAAACAATATCAGGCCGGTAATTATCTATGAACTTTAATCCTTCTTTCGGATCTGTTGATTCAGCAATAACATTTACTCCTTTTATATATTTATTTATAAGGATTTTTAAACTCCTGATGCCATCAATTTCATCATCTATAATAACCGCCCTCAAATCCATACAGATGTAATTTATAGTTCGCAAAATACAAATTTCCAGTCTGATCATTTTATCAATCCATCAACAAAAATGAATGAGTGGTTAATAACTTTAAGGAGGCCTAGCTGCATGAACTTTCCTGATTTAGCATCACTAATTTTATTTTGTATAACATCGGCTATTTCCGCTTACTCCCTAAATATATTTTGCGCAAAAAAATAAAGTGTCTACTTTTAAACTACAAATAAAAGCTATGAATATTAAACTAACGGTCCTTTTGGTCTTTATGGCTATTGGCGCAAGCAGCCAAACTATACTTATCCGCGATCAATCAACCCGTGAAGGAATTCCTAAAGCTATAATTGCAGACAAAGACAATAATTATGTTGAAACCGATCAAAAAGGGAAAGCCGATATTGGTACACTGAACAAACTGGATTCTCTATCCATTCGCCATATAGGCTACTTCAGCAAAAAAATACTTGCCTCCGGAGAAACAGAAATTTCAATCGACCTTATTTCCAAAATTATTGAACTGAATGAAGTTGTTTTTACACCTAACAAATCGGCAGAAAACCTGATCGATGTTCCATATAAAATGGAGATTATAAAAGCAAAAAATATTGAGTTCGGGAACCAGCCTACCAGTGCAGAAGTACTGCAAAATACCGGGAGTGTTTTTGTACAGAAAAGCCAGATGGGCGGCGGAAGTCCCGTAATGCGGGGTTTTGAAGCCAACAAAACACTCATTGTGGTTGATGGTATCCGGATGAACAATGCTATTTATCGTGGCGGGCACCTACAGGATGTTATTACGCTTGATGCAAATATGCTGGACAGAATAGAGCTTCAGTTTGGTCCTTCTTCCACTATTTATGGGAGCGACGCACTGGGCGGAGTAATGCATTTTTATTCCAAAAATGCCTCTTTTAGTGACAATGATAAATTACTGGTAAAAACCAATGCTATGACCCGTTATGCAAGTACTAACAATGAAACAACCGGTCACCTTGATTTTAACCTGGGATGGAAAAATATTGCTTTCTTAACCAATGTAACTTATAGTAATTTTGATGACCTGAGAAGCGGAAATACTAAACTTACCGGTTACACTAACAAATGGGATCGTGATTATTATGTTGCTACTACAAACGGCGTAGATAGTATGATAGCCAACCCGGATCCAAATGTTCAGAAAGGAAGCGGGTACAAGCAGCTGGATCTTATGCAGCGCGTTGCCATTAAAACAGGAAAGTACCTTAGCCATAACCTTAATTTTCAATCAAGTCAGTCGTCAGATATTCCGAGATACGACCGTTTAACTGAATATGCCTCGGGTAAATTAAGGTTTGCAGAGTGGAACTATGGTCCTCAAAAAAGACTGCTTGGCGCATACACTTTGAATTATGACCAAAAGAATCTGTTTACGGACAATATTAAGGTAATACTCGCTTATCAGAAAATAAACCAGGACAGGATCTCCCGCAGGTTCAAAAATCCTGTACGAACATCACAAAACGAAGAGGTAACTGTATTGTCTGCAAATGTTGATGCTTTCAAAAAAATAAAACCGGCTCACGAACTTCATTATGGAATTGAGATAACCGATAATAATGTGAATTCAACAGCATTTTCAACCAATATCTCCACAGGGGCAGAAACACCCGCAGCAACAAGATATGCCGATGGTAAGAATCAAATGAGTACCATAGCGGCATATGCATCGCATGCCTGGGAAGCCAATAAGAATTTTGTAGTTTCCAGTGGAGTAAGGTATACCTACAATAATTTGAAGTCGGAATTTAAAGACAAAACTTTTTTCAATTTTCCATTTAATACGATAGAACAAAAAAGCCAGGCTGTTACCGGAAGTTTAGGACTTACCTGGAAGGAGGACAACGACTATAAAGTATACCTCACTGCCAATACCGGTTTCAGAACTCCAAACATCGATGATATGAGCAAAGTATTCGAAAGCTCAAATAATATATTGATTGTGCCCAACCCTGACATTAAACCCGAATACCTGTACAATTTCGAGATGGGTTTGGTAAAAGTGGTCCAGAAAAAATTTAAGTTCGAAATGGTTGGTTTTTATTCTATACTTGAAAACGCTCTC
>DASWXS010000319.1:0-2603 GCA_036405375.1 Bacteroidia bacterium | reverse complement strand
TACAATCATTGAAGCTAAGAGAAGAAACACATAACTCATCGGGACTTGCACTTTCATACAGTAGCCTTGCTGAACATATGCTTAAAAAAGGCCGGCTGAATGAGGCATTTGATTATTCACAAAAATGCTTGAAGATATCTAAAGACCTGGGCTCACCTGAACGGATAAAGGACGCCGCCCTGATCCTGAAAAAGATTTATGAGAAACAGCATAAATTTAAAGAGGCCCTGGGAATGTACCAGCTGTATATACAGATGAAGGATAGCATCTTCAATGAAGATACACGTAAAGGAGCAATCAAAAAAGGATTCCAGATCGAATATGAAAAGCAGGCAGCTAAGGATAGTATTGCCAGCGATGCAAAAATAAAAGAAGAAAAATTAAGGCATGACCTGGAGATCAATAAACAAAGAAGTTACACCTATGGTGGGTTGATAGGTCTTGGCTTTATGGTGCTGGTAGCCGCGGTATCATTCAGGGCATACAGAAATAAGAGGAGATCAAATATTATCATCAGCCGGCAGAAGCTGGAAGTGGAAAGAGAGAAGCAGATCGTTGAGGATCAGAAACACATTATTGCTGAAAAGAACAAAGAAATCGTTGATAGTATCAATTATGCAAAACGACTACAGGACGCTATTCTTCCGCCTGCCGAATTTATTGATAAGGTTCTGCCAAACAATTTTGTTCTTTACCTGCCAAAGGATATTATTGCCGGCGATTTTTACTGGTGCGAGGAAAAAGCAGGTAAAGTATTTATTGCAGCAGCAGATAGTACCGGGCATGGAGTTCCCGGAGCTATGGTTTCAGTAGTTTGTTCCAATGCACTGAACCGAAGCCTTAAGGAATTTCATATTAATGATCCGGGTAAAATACTGGATAAAACCCGTGAGCTGGTGCTTGAAACATTTGAGAAAAGTACAAAGGAAGTAAAAGATGGAATGGATATTTCACTACTTTGTATGGATATAGCTGACAAGAAAATATATTGGAGTGGAGCAAATAATCCATTGTGGTATATACAGGACAATGTATTAACTGAAATAACGGCCAACAAACAATCAATTGGAAAAACAGATAATCCAGTATCATTTACCACACATAGTATTGATTATAAAGATGGTTCTGTTTTTTATCTTTTCACAGATGGTTATGCTGATCAGTTTGGCGGGCCGGGGGCGCACCCAAATGACGGTTCAGCCGGGCGGGGTAAAAAGTTCAAGTATAAGCAACTTTCTGAACTACTTGTTGCAAATTGTAATCTACCCATGCATCAGCAAAAAGAAAATCTTGAACAAAAGTTCACTTCGTGGAAAGGAGAGCTGGAACAGGTAGATGACGTTTGCATTATAGGTATTCGCCTATAATTTGCAAAGTCTCTATGCTGACAAGCTACGCTTCGTCAGTTCATAGATGACGTTCCCGCCCAAACGACGTTCAGTCGGGCGGGTGTATCATAGGCATTCGCTTGTAGCAAAATAATACTTATCTTTAATTGAAGTAAAATTAGTAGTATGAAAATTTATTTATACCTGTCTCTTCTTCTATTCTTTTCCTTGCCGCTTATTTCACAAGACAAAGAAAAAGTGGAAGCATTAAAAAAACTTGGCCGTGATTCACTTATCCAGCTTGCTTTGAAAAAGTTGAATGATCCTGCTTTCGATCCGAATGTATACGACCGTGTAATAGTTGAGGCGGATGGTAATACGAATACCATACGAGTTAGATTCGAACTTTCTGTTGTGTTTAAGAAAGGCTGTTATTATGATGCAGTATCTGTTTCTTTAGTTGGGGGTGGTACGGGAAAAAGTATTGAAGGAGATTGTGATGAGCCTGCATACTATAAGCCTTCCGCCACTATTCAAAAAAATATTGACTTTGTTTTTAATGCGATTAATAAGGAAAACGATGTAGGAAATATTCCAGATAAAAAATTAAGTGATGATGAAAAGATGGAGATCACGGAAAAAGGAAGTTATTATTATGTCGAATTTTCGAGCTGGTCGACTTATTCGCATTACAAGATCGATAAATCGAACGGCAAGATATACGATGCAGGACACAAGCATTATGCCCGTGATGAGGATGAAAGAAAGAATATTGAAATTATAAAATAAACACGCATTTTGGTATGCAGGTATTGGAAACAAAGCACTTATTACTGAGACCATTTAATCCCGAAATTCAACAACAGGTGATGACGACTAAATCCGATGAGGAATTAATGGAATATTTCGGATTTAACAACAACGAAGCATTAAATACTGAGAAGGACAGATTTGAGAAAGGATTTACTATGTTTAACAAATCATTCTTCCTGTTTTATATACTCGAAAAACAAAGCAATAAAGTTATTGGCTGGTGCGGATTTCATACCTGGTATTTTGTTCACTCCAGGGCAGAAATTGGTTATTCGCTGAGTGCGGATGAGTATAAAGGAAAAGGATATATGACCGAGGCTTTGGCCGAAGTTATTGCGTATGGATTCAATATTATGAATCTTCATCGTATAGAGGCAATGGTTGGTCCCGAAAATGTTCCTTCTCTTTTACTTATGAAGAAATTTGGATTCACTAAAGAAGGAGTGCTGCGGGAGCATTACT
>DASWXS010000318.1:0-8161 GCA_036405375.1 Bacteroidia bacterium | reverse complement strand
AAGAGTCTCTCAGTAAATAGTCTCTTACAAACATACGGTTGCTGTCCAGCAGCCACACATCAACCGGGAATACCTGCCGGTTAATGCTATCGATCATTTTCAGGTATTTTTTTGAAGGCGTTACTACTGTATGCCCGCAACCTATTTTGGCAATAATCTGCCTCGTAAGAAACCGGAATTCAAATTCGGTTAGTGGTCTTGTGATTTGCTTTTTTATATCCTGTATAAACAGGTGTAACGAATCTTTGGTAATGTAATGGTAAGGATCGGGATGGTATTTACGAATCCGTTTTTCAAGAAAATCGAGGTCTTCATGTAGTTGCTGAACCGTATATGTTTTTGTGAACAGGCTGGTATCTAACTGCGCTTTCCCTGGTATAAAGCAAAGCATTAAGAATGCTATAGTAATATATCTATATAGGTTCCTCGCGATCACTTTTCGGTTTTGTCTAATGGAGTAATAGAAGAACTTTTATACTTGCGCGTTTCGTAAATAATGAAGGGTACAAAAACAGCAGTAGGGCCAAGCCAGGCCAGAATTTCCGGGCCATGAATCCAGCGTCCATTGTTGTTTACCAGGAAAGCAGTGAAAGCACCAATGTAGCTGCCCAGCATTCCACCAATATGAGCAATCAACCAGTGGTTTTTGTGCATCGGTTTTCCCCTGAACCGGATGGTATTTCTATAGGTTGTGAATAATCCCAGTCCTCCAAAAACAAAACAAATGATTGCGAATGTTGTGTTGTTTTTTAAAATAACTATCCCGAAAATGATGAAGCCGGTATTGAAGAGTACATTAATGATTTCTATGAGCCAGTCTACCATTTGGGGCTTCTGTCCCATATGCAGCTTCTTTAAACTAAGCGCACGAAAGGCGGTGATGCAGGAATAATATGAAAACACTGAAACAAACAGCAGGAACCAGATTTCTTTATAAAAAGAAACATAAAGAGAAGTAATAAAAATAATGGTCATACACCAGAAATATACTTTCCCGAAAGGCCGGTGTTTTTTGATGTTATTACGCAACAAAATAGCGCCCAGGCCGCTTAATAAAGCTATGCAGCCCGCAATTACATGAATAAGAATAGAATACCTGATAAATTGCTCCATACGATGTTGCATAAATATACGATTTTTTTGTTCGGAGCATCGGGTAGGTTATCTCGTTTTTTA
Source organism: Bacteroidia bacterium (assembly GCA_036405375.1). GTDB lineage: Bacteria > Bacteroidota > Bacteroidia > B-17B0 > Aurantibacillaceae > JADJDM01. Next base: position 6,985 of record DASWXS010000318.1, on the reverse strand, counting down.
TTGATTTTTCACACTTTCTCGATGAGTCATCGTGCAGATTTTTAACATGGAAGGAAACGTGGGTAAGATTTTGGCAATTTCGGCCAAATAACTAATAGGCGGTTGTTTAATTTAGGTGCGTACAAAAAGAAATAATAAAAATGAAAATAGTAGGCCCTCTTGCATTGTGTCTGATCCTTTCCGGATCAGTAATAAATGCCAATACCAAGTATCCATTTAATAAGACTGTTGTTGCAACTGCCGACCAATATACGGCTGTTGATTATTATAACCAGGCTATTGCAGAAAATGGCTATGGTAATAATACAGCCGCAATGGAGAAGATTAATAAAGCAATTGAAATGAAGCCCGATTATGCCAATGCTTTGTCTTACCGCGGGTATTTTTATGAATTGGCAAAAGAGTATGATAAGGCCATTGTCGATTATCTTGCTGCTGATAAATTAAAGCCAAATATTAATGGAATACAGGTGGTAACTACTTATGCCAAAATGGGAAAAAAACAGGAAGCACTTGCCTGGCTCGAGAACTGTTTTGGTATTGAGTTTAACCGGCCTGAAATGAATTCGGTATTGACTAATGTGGAGCTTGAATCGTTGAAGGGAGAAGCAAAATGGAAAGAAATTACTTCGAAGGATTGGTACACACCTTTTGAGAAATTAATGATATCCGCAAAGGATAAAACAACCGCTCACGATCTGAAAGGAGCGCTTGAAGTACTAAATAAAGTAATCCAGGAAAATCCGGGCCGTGACGAAGGATACAATGCACGGGCACTTAATTATATTTACCAGGAAGATTTCGAGAGCGCGTTAAAGGACATAAATAAAGCCATAAGTTTAAAAGAATCGTCAGAGTATTATGGAAACCGCGCTTACATCTATAAACACCTGGAGAAGTATAGTGAAGCGATGCCCGATTACGAAAAAGCAATTCAATTGGATCCCGAAAATATAATTGTAGGCGATCGTGCTTTTGTTCGCTTTAAAATTAATGCAGCTGATCCGGGAATTGAAGCTGATTTGAAAAAGTACCTTTCTATTTATTACAAAGACGATTTTAACTGGTTTTTCCTGGGAACAATTTATTACAATGCCACACGCGATGCTGAAGCGTTGAATGCCTTGAACAAAGCAATCAATATAAATAATACCTCTGCTATGTATTACAACAAAAGAGCGAATGTATTATTTGGCCTGAAATATTTTGATAAGGCTACTGACGATTGTAACAAATCGATTGAGCTTGATCCAACAAGCGGACAGCCTTATTATATAAGAGGCGTAATTTCTGCGGAACAAATGAAAAAGCAGGATGCCTGCTATGATTTCAAAAAGGCAAAGGACCTGGGATACTATGATGAAAACGGGTACTACGAAAGTATCTGTAAGTAATAAGTATATTCGCATTCCAATATTTCTGCAATGAAAAAATTATCACTTACACTCCTGGCAGTTCTATTTTATTTCATTGCTGCAGCGCAAGCTCCTATTTTATCTATTAAGCCGGGAGGTCATACTGCACTTATAAAAAGTGTGATTGTTACAAATGATTCGAAGTACATACTTTCTGCCGGTGATGATAAAGCCGTAAAAATGTGGAGCGTTGAAACGGGTGAAGTGGTTAGTGAATTTCTTGGAGAAATTGGAATTGGTTCAGCCGGGGTAATAAGTTCTATTGCTCTTTCTCCCGATAACAAATACCTTGCAGTAAGTGGTAATTTTGCCACCAACATTATTTCAGTGGAAGGTGCAGGAGATGTACGTGTTTACGATTTCAAAACAAAGAAGATGCTTGCGCTATTAAAGGACAGCGGACTTCCGGTGTATTCACTTTCTTTTTCATCGGATAGCAAGTTATTGGCGACGGGAAGTTCCGGTAAAAAAATAAGAGTGTACTCAACAGATGGGTTCAAGCTGAAAACAAGCATCGATGCGCATGATAGGGAAGTATGGAGCATTTGCTTTGCGGGAACAAAAAATGTGGTAAGCTCAGGCCTTGATGCGAAAGTGAAATTGTGGGATGCACTTAAAGGCAAAGAAATAAAGAGTACATCTTTTCATGCCGGAATTTCTATTCGGGTAACTGCAAGTGCTGACGGGAAGAAAATCTACAGCGCGGGTGAAGACAAGCAGATCATTGAATATGATGGAGAATTGAATAAGATAAGCTCAACAAAAAGTTCACAGGAAATCTCATCGCTGGCTGTTTCAGCCGATCAAACCAAACTGATGATTGGAGGCTGGCATAAACCTTATTACAGCGAAGTATATGCAAAGAAAAATAATAAATGGCAGCTTATTTCTGCATACAGCGGTCACGACCAGGCAGTGGTATCCTGTGCTTTCATCAAAGATAAGCAGGTTGTTACAGCGGGTGGTGCCAATAATGAGTTGCATTGCTGGAACTATGAAGAATCGGGCGACGATATTTCGATGATCGAACAGAGCAGGAAATATTTCGGCTACGGGCAAAGAGTTTGCGCGGTTGGATTCAAAAACGGTAAAGTTGGTTATGCAGATTATTATTGTTCTGACTGGCGGGGCAAAGCCGACCTTACACAATCTTTTGATCTCTTCACGCATGAAATAGCAAAAATTCCTGCGTCTGAAGAGAAATCGTATGGTGATATTGTGACTACTCTCAATGATAAAGAGATGAAAGTAATTTCGGATGATGAGTATGGATTGAGTAATGCGATACTACAGGTGTTTACGGGAGGACAAAAAACGTTGAGCATCTTAAGGAATGAATTTACAGGATACAATCATGCCAGCAGCACTTTCACGCACCAGGGCAAGATCATTTCGGGTGGGACAGGAAATATTCATTTGTATTCGGAAAAAGGTGATCTGTTGGGTGAATTTGTTGGTCATGCCGGCGAAGTAATAGCTTTGTGGGTTTCTGAAGATGGTAAGCGCATGATCAGTGGAGGATACGATCAAACGATGCGAATCTGGGATCTGACAAAAGTTGCTGAGCAGGTTAAATTATTGAGCCCTGAAAAATTCCCGGCCATACTTAAGCCTAGTTATGAAAAAATATTCCCTGGCGTAAATCTTAATTCGCAAAAAGATATTGAGCTTATGTACAAAGCATTGCAGGACAATGGTGCTATGACAACACTCAGCTGGTTTTTGTGCGAGCCTGCGCTATTTGAACCTATTGCAAGTGTTTTTATTGGGTCTGATAATGAATGGGTGATCTGGAGTAATGATGGTTATTTCACCAGCTCGCGTAAAGGTGCGCGTTACATTGGCTTTCATGTGAACCAGGGCATGGATAAGGAAGCTAAGTTTTATCCCTTCGAACAATTTGATCTTAAACTTAATCGCCCTGATATTATTTACGAACGACTGGCGCTGGCGGATAACAATTACCTGGAATTACTAAAAGCGGCGCACAACAAACGTGTGAAAAAAATGGGACTGAAGGAAGAAGATCTTTCCCTCGAACTTCATGCTCCAGAAGTAGTAATGGAGTCAAAATCGGAAGAAGTAATCGCAAAGAATTACCAGCTTGTTTTTTCTGCAGCGGATGATAAATATAACCTCGATCACATCAATGTATATGTAAACGATGTTCCTGTATATGGTAAAGGAGGAATTTCATTAAAAGGAAAGTCAGTAAAGAAAAGCAAACAAAACCTGTCGGTTGAGTTGTTGCCGGGCAAGAATAAAATCCAGGTTTCTGTATTTAATGAAAAAGGAGTAGAGTCGCTGAAAGAAACAGTGAACGTACTATTTAAAACAAAAGAAGAAAAACCAAACCTGTATATTGTTACTATCGGAACAAGTAAATATAAAGACGCGAATTACAACCTGAATTATGCGGCTAAGGATGCAAAAGATATTTCTGCCTTATTTACTGGTTTATCTTCGGGCGAAAGTCCATATGCAGGTGTGATCAACAAAACACTCACTGATGAGCAGGTTTCAAAAGAAAGTATCAAGCAACTGAAAGCAACGCTGGCAGCCGCTCAACCCAATGATGTAGTATTGGTGTTTGTGGCAGGTCATGGTTTGCTCGACGAAAAATTTGACTATTACTTCGCTACTCATAATATTGATTTTAATAAACCCTCTATTAATGGAATTGCATATGAAGAAATAGAATCCTTGCTGGATGGGATAAAAGCAATCCGCAAATTATTATTTATGGATACCTGTCATAGTGGTGAAGTAGATAAAGAAGATGTAATGGTAGCGGCTAAAACGCAGGTGGAAGAAGGCACTGTAGCGTTCAGAGCAGTAGGAGCGGAGATCAAAGAAAAAAATGCCAGCCTTAAAAAAACATCGGAGCTGATGAAGGAAATGTTCACTGACCTGAGAAGAGGAACCGGAGCAACAATTATCAGCAGCGCAGGAGGGGCAGAGTTTGCAATGGAAAGCAAGGAATGGAACAATGGCTTGTTCACGTATAGTTTATTGCATGGCTTAAAAGATAAAGCTGCGGATCTTAATAAGGATGGACAAATCTGGCTTTCGGAATTACAAAATTACGTAACTGCACAGGTTAAATTATTGAGTAAAGGAAAGCAGGTGCCTACTGCAAGGTCGGAGAATTTGGTGCTGGATTATAGGATCTGGTAATTTCTTGGAACCAAGAATCAAGACTGTAAGACACAGGACGGATTTGTTTTGAGAATAAGATCTTTTAATCTATTGTAAATTGTCCTGGTTCTTATCGTCTTGATTCTTGGTTCCTGCTTCTTACATCTAAAGTCTACCCACCTGCTTTCTTCGCCTTGTACCCTGCCTTTGTAAGTATATCAACAATTTTATCGCGGTGCTCTCCCTGTATAAGTATTTCTCCGTCTTTTACTGTTCCGCCTACGCCGCATTTTTGTTTCAGCATTTTCCCAAGCGCTTCAAGATCTTCGTTTTTACCAATAAATCCATTTACACGGCTCAGCATTTTTCCACCACCTAACCGGTCGAGGTAAACTTTTAACTGTTGTTGCGCCGGTGGAAGTGATTCGTACGTTTCTTCTTCCTCGTAATTATATTGAAAATCAGGATTGGTGCTGTACACAACATCCTTTTTATTCTTATCCTTCTTGCTCATTTTAGTCGTTTAATTGCAATACCTAAAATTACTAAAAACACACTTAAAACACCAACTATGTATTTTAAAATGTGGTTTTCTTTTTTTAATTCAGCAACTGCGTTTGTATCTGTTGTTGGGTTTGGTTCAATTGTTTTTTCTTCGGGTTCCACAACCAATAATGATTCTTTCAGCTCGTAATATTTTGTTTGGTAGATAAGCGCTGAGTCGTATTTGTTTTCGGAAATGTAAATGTCTTTGAGAAAATTGTAAACAGATAATTTTCCCTCGCTATAATCATTGGATGTGCTCAATACCAATGCCTTCGTTAAAAGAGATTTTGCTTTTGAAAATTCTTTTTGCTCAAAATAAGTGGAAGCAATATTAATATAAGTATCAGCCTGCTCGCTTTCGTTGCCCATTAGTTCGCGCAGCTCCAATGCTTCCTCAAAGCAAATACGCGCCTCGGTAAAATTCTCCAGGTTCTCATATACAGCGCCAAGATTATTGTAGGTGAATGCTTTCAGCTCATAATCGTTTAATTCTTCGCCTGTTTTTAATGCCTGTTTAAAATAGTTACCAGCGTTTTCAAACTCTTTGTTGCCAAACAGGATAATCCCAATGTTATTAAGCGTATTTGCTGTAAGTTTTTTATTTCCAATAGTGCTAAAAATTTGCAAAGCCTCAAGATATAGTGTCTTTGCTTTTTCTTCCAGTTTTTGATCAACATAAATGTTGGCAATGTTTACTTTGCTGAATGCAATTCCTTCCCGGTCATTTATCTTTTCACGCAATGCCAGTGCTTCCCGGTGAAGATCAAGAGCTTTGTTGAGTTTACCGGTTCTGAAATATAATATACCTAATAAATTCTTAGCCTTAGCTATATGCTTATCACTCTTTGTGGTAATAGCACTATTGAGACAGGCATTTGCATATTTGAAAGCGACTTCAATGTCTTTTGTCCGCAGATCGTAACCTGTTGTATAAAGCATATTTACTTTTCCGGTGTCATCCGGAAGGGAAGCGTAATAGTTTTCGATCAGGCTATCAGCTTGCTCCGGGGTACCGGCATAAGATACAAGGGTAAGAAGTAAGAGGAAAATACTTGTTTTTAGGTGTAGGTACATAGATACTCAAAAGTATTACTTTTTTGTAAGTCGCCGAAATATCAGGGAGATTAAGGCAACAGTACGTAAATAACAGCTATTTAAAACAATTAGCATTTTGTTAATTAATTGTTGATTCCGTTCCATATAAACCCCGTACTTTTGGGCTCTCAATCAATCATTTTTACTCAATTCTATATTATGAAATTTTTTATCGATACCGCCAACCTTGAGCAAATAAAAGAAGCTCAGGCTTTGGGAATCCTGGATGGTGTTACTACCAATCCGTCGTTAATGGCAAAAGAAGGCATCAAAGGTGCTGAAGCCGTAAAAAAGCATTATGTTGATATCTGCAATATTGTAGACGGTGACGTAAGCGCTGAGGTTGTTTCTGTTGATTTTGCAGGTATGATCAAGGAAGGAGAAGAGTTTGCGGCATTACATCCGCAGATAGTTGTAAAGGTTCCAATGATCCCGGAAGGTATTAAAGCAATTAAGTATTTCTCTTCAAAAGGTATTCGTACCAATTGTACATTGGTTTTCTCTGCGGGGCAGGCATTACTTGCTGCTAAAGCAGGAGCAACTTATGTGTCGCCGTTTATTGGCCGTTTGGATGATGTAAGTACTGATGGGCTTCAATTGATTGAAGATATTCGTATTATTTATGATAATTATGGCTATGAAACAGAAATTCTTGCAGCTTCTGTTCGTCATCCAATGCATATCATTGAGTGCGCGAAGATTGGTGCTGATGTAATGACAGGACCGCTTTCTGCAATCATTGCATTAGCTAAGCATCCATTAACAGACAATGGCCTGGCGACATTTTTAGC
>DASWXS010000317.1:0-3383 GCA_036405375.1 Bacteroidia bacterium | reverse complement strand
ATGTCCAGCTTCTAAAAGAACACTATGCAGAAGGGAAACACACCGGCAGTGCAAAAGGAATAATTATCGGAAGTTTAATTCTGTTTCTGCTGATTATTGGATTACTAATTTGGGCGATCTGGGCAGTTACCGCTTATTTGCGTCATCTGATATTTTAACAACCTCAAACAAACAAAATGCCCCTGAAAAAATCCAGAGGCATTTAAAATCATCGGCGAAAGCCTAAATTAAGCGGGTTGCTTATCTTTATAATAACCTTTTTCCAATTTTTCTCTCACCTCACTAAATGCATCCAATGTTCGCTGAACATCTTCTAAACTGTGCATTGCAGTAGGAATCAACCTCAACATAATCAATCCTTTCGGTATTACCGGATAAATCACGATAGAACAGAAAATGCTGAAGTTTTCTCTTAAATCCATGGTAATTGCAGTTGCTTCGTTCAATTCGCCTTTTAGGAAAACTGGAGTTACAACTGAGTTGGTTACGCCAATATCAAAACCTTTTTCTTTCAATCCGTTTTGTAAAGCGGTTGCAACCTCCCAAAGTTTTGCTTTAAGCTCTGGCTTGGTTTGCAACAATTCCAATCTCTTTTTTAAGCCCATTACCATTGGCATAGGCAAAGATTTCGCAAAAGTTTGCGAACGCATATTGTAACGCAGGTAATTGGTAATCTCTTCTGTTGAAGCGATAAATGCGCCAATACCGGCCATAGATTTTGCAAAAGTACCGAAGTAAACATCGATATCTTTCATCACATCTTGCTCCTCATGCGTACCTGCGCCGGTTCTGCCCATTGTGCCAAAACCGTGAGCATCATCAATTAAAATACGGAATTTGTATTTTTCTTTCAATGCTACAATCTCTTTCAGTTTACCTTGTGCACCCGACATTCCAAAAACGCCTTCGGTAATTACCAAAATTCCGCCACCGCTTTGCTCGGTTAATTTGGTTGCCCTTTCTAATTGCTTTTCAAGGCTTTCCATATCGTTATGCAGATATACATAGCGTTTGCCCATATGCAAGCGTACGCCATCGATAATACAAGCATGAGATTCGGCATCGTAAACAATTACATCGTTTCTATCTACCAAAGCATCAATGGCAGATAAAATGCCTTGATAACCGTAATTCAATAAAAAAGAATCTTCGTAACCCGTAAAATCAGCTAATGCTTTTTCCAATTCTTCGTGATGTACGGTATTGCCCGACATCATTCTGGCGCCCATTGGGTAAGCCATCCCGAAATCCTGTGCTCCTTTTGCATCAGCTTCCCTAACTTCTGGGTGATTTGCTAAGCCTAAATAATTGTTTAAGCTCCACACCAAATGTTTTTTACCCCTGAAATTCATGTGAGGTGCAATTTCGCCTTCCAACTTAGGGAAAGAGAAATATCCATGTGACCATTTTTGGTGTTGTCCCAAAGGTCCCATGTTCTTTGCTATCTTATCAAAAATATCCAAAATGTTATGTTGTTTTAATTGTATGCGTGTATAAAAAACGTTGCGAATTTACAATTTTTACTAAGGATTAACAACGTTTGAATTCCTTGTTTGACTTAAATCAAACAAGAAAGCCATTCTGTTGGGAATGGCTTTCTTGTTTTTTGAATTTCCTTAATCTACATTGTCATGTAGAAAGGAATTATTAGGACGTATTTCTGTTTGTCCGTCTTCGTTACTTAATGTAAAGCGGGAAACCTGAGATTCCGATGAATGAGGAACTTCTGTTAATGGCATTTGTCTCCGTCTGTAAGCGGGTACGTCCTCCAATTCTTGCAAACCAGATGTTGAGCGCAACTTCATGCTCAAATCTTTTAAACGTAAGATACGCTCTTTAGATTTACGCAATTGCTCTTCCATGGTTTGATCGGTTTTATTATCATCCGCAGAAGCAATAACTTCCGGTGCTTCTTCTTTTGAAGGATTAGGATCTTCCTCTTCTTCCAAAGCAACAGGTGCAAAAACTTCAGGTTCCGAAAACTTTAAATTAAAGCCGTGGTTATCTTGTTCTTCAACATCTTCTTCCTTTTCTTCCTCAAACAATTGGTGTTTTACCACTTTTTCTTGAGGCTCGATAACCGGTTTTGTCGGAGCTGATTTAAACATATCAGCAAATAAATCTGCCTGTGGTGTAACAGCTTTTTCTTCTGCTTTTAAAACCGGTGTATTGTCAAATTCTTCTGTTTGTTCGGCAACAGGTTCCGCTTTTTTAGAAAACTCGTTAATTGGTTTAATCAACGGCGTATCTGATGTTAAATATTGCTTTTTAGGAGCGCTTTGTTTGGTCTGCTCTCTTTCTTCCAAAGTTTGGAAACCGGTGGCAATAATCGTTACCGAAATATTGTCGCCCAATTCAGGATCGCTACAGTTACCCCAAATTAAATCGGCAGATAAGCCCGCTTGTTCCTGAATAAAGTCGGTAATAACACTTACTTCATCCATGGTTACTTCCTTATCGCCAGAGCTGATATTCAACAGGATATATCTTGCGCCTTCAATCTCGTTGTCTTTTAGTAATGGAGAAGCTAAAGCGCCTTCAACAGCTCTTAAAGCTCTGTCATCGCCTTCGGCGGAGTAACTTCCCATAATGGCAACACCACTTTCTTTCATTACGGTGCGCACATCTTTAAAATCGACGTTTATATAACCAGGAACAGTGATGATTTCTGCAATTCCCTTGGCGGCGGTGGTTAAAATATCATCGGCCTGACCAAAAGCTGAACCTAAAGTGAGGTTCCCGAAAATTTCTCTTAATCTGTCGTTTGAAATTACCAAATAAGAATCGACGTATTTTTTTAATTCCTCCAAACCTTCTTCGGCCTGCATTCTTCTGCGCTTGCCTTCAAATGAAAATGGAGTGGTGATAATTGCAACTGTAAGGATATCGAGTTCTTTTGCAGCTTTCGCGATGATTGGACTTGCGCCTGTACCTGTACCACCGCCCATTCCGGCAGTAATAAAAAGCATGCGGGTATTTGCACCCAGCATTTCTTTTACATCATCAATGTTTTCAATAGCTGAGTTTTTGCCAACCTCAGGGATGGATCCTGCGCCCATTCCTTCCGTTAAGCTAGCGCCCAATTGTACTTTGTTTGGGATAGGACTTAATTCCAGTGCTTGCGCATCAGTATTACAGATGATGAAATCTACACCTGTTATTCCTTGCCTGTACATGTGGTTTACCGCGTTACCTCCGCCACCTCCAACACCAATTACTTTGATGATTGAAGATTTTTCTTTTAACATTTCAAACTGCATATCCTTAATTATCAGTTGGTAATAATTTTGATTAATCGATTTTTATCCTCTTTCAATATTAAATAATTTTCCACATTAGTTATCCACAAATGTTAATTGTGTGGAAAACTTGTGATTTGTTGA
>DASWXS010000316.1:0-2821 GCA_036405375.1 Bacteroidia bacterium | reverse complement strand
CGTTGCTTGCATTAAACATTGACGCATATGAAGAATGTGTGGAAGTAATACGTTCAAAATCATCGCCACTGTCGTAAACCAGTGTTGCTGTAGTTGCATCCCAAACAGAGAAAGAACGAGCTCCGTACACATAAATCTCATCAAAATCTCCATCATTGTCAATATCACCCATTTTCGTTGAAGCATTCAATCTGCCCAGCACCATATTGTTTTTCAAATCGGCAGCATTTGGGAAAATAGTTGCATCCAGGTTCATTGCACTGATCCTTGATTCTTCATTTAAACCAGTCCATGCACGGGCATCACCTTCATTGGCAGTTAACAGGTAAATAGTGTTGCCAACTGTATAATGAGAGATTGCATCCGGCAAATACATTCCTTTTACAGGAAAAGTAGAAAGGTTAACATCTGAAGTAGTGTTGGAAGCATCAATAGCATTCGCAGCTATTGAATGGTCTTTGGTCCCTAATGGAATTAAACGGATAACAGAATTATTAGTAAGGTCTAATTCAGCAAGTGCGTTGTTTTCCTGTAAAGTTACCCATGCTTTTGTATCATCGTCTGAAATAGTGATGTATTCAGGCTCAAAATCTTTTGATGCAACACCAGAAACACCATAAATACGAATGCCTTGAGAGCGTAATGTAGCTTCCTGTCCGTTGAATGAAGTAAAAGTAATGTGAGATACGCTGGAAGAAGTAATATTTGCAACACCGGCAGAAATGTCGATTACACTTACAGATCCGTCAGGGTCATTAGTATATGTATCATTTGGTTCCGCTTCGTTTGCTGTATATACTTTTGTGCCGTTATGATTGAAGGTGATCATGTCTGGCAGAATACCAACAGTTACCTGGCTGATCAAAACTCCATTTGTGTCAAGAAAAACTACTTTACCTGAATCCTGGCGGTCAACTGTGTTCTCGATTGCCAGGGCAACAACCCCGTTTCTTACTGCAACACTGTTAATTGCTCCATAAGGTGTGATGTTAATAGAATTATGAAGGATAGGAGCAGACGGGTTTGAGAAATTTACTATGTCAAGTTTTGAGCCAATGCTGTTTGCGATAAAAATACGTTTGCTTAATGCATCATAAGCTGAAATCTCAGCGGAGTTGGAAGATGGATTTCCGTTGTTAAAACTCCCAAGAAGTGTAAGATCAAGTTGATTAGTAGCTATAGGAGCAGTTTTATCATTGTCTTTTATGAAAAGTGTATGTTGTGCAGAAGCAGCAAACGTGGCGTTAACACCATTTGCAAGTTTACAGATCATGTATTCATCAGACTCGGCAATGGCATCATCATTAATATTGATAGTGAATGCAATGGTATCGTTTACACCAAGTGTATCCGATACAGGTATGGTAGTAGAAACAATAGTGCGATCAGAAGCATTTGCATTGCTGTATGAAGATAAGCTAAGGTCTACAGATCCTGTAGTGTTTCCTACATTTGTAACCTTTAACCACACTTTTGCTGTACCAACGGATTCACTTACTGTTTTATCTGTTTTCAGGAAAGCAAGTGTATATGGGGTAATTGACGGAAGGCTCTGGATCTTTAAAAGATCAAAACGACTTGTTCCACCTGCAGCATAAGCACTTGTAGATTTCGCTGCCAGGTATTGACCCGCTACCGGATCGAAAGCAGATACAATTCTGAATGCAGCATTTGCATTGTTGTTTAATGCAGTAACAGCTGATAGATTAAATGTACGGTTATACCAGGTATCGCCTGTTCCGGATGCCGCAGGTGTAAATGTGAACACTTGAGCGTCTACCCAAACAGGAGCGCCCACGGAGGCATCAGTGGTGTATTGTAATATCCAGGTATTGGCTGCAGTGTTGCTCAATCGCTGTTGAAATTCAATAGCGATATTTTGTAAACCGGTTGTGTTTACATCAATTTGTATACCTGCAGTTTTAGGATTTGTGCCCTGTGCAGGATAAGTAGTGGTATTATACCCTGAATTGTCGGTTGTGTTTGGATCGTTCGGACTTAAACCAGCAGCAAATGTTGTAGTGATGCCTCCAATGGTTGTTATGGTTCCTGCTCCTGATGATGGCAAAATTGTACCGGTTGCAGGTGTTGCGTCATTAGCAGTTGAATTAAAATCCCAGAAACCGATCGTGGTTTGTGAAACGGCAAGTGAGGTAAACGAACCTGCCCATAAGCAAAATAAAAATTTCTTCATCTTTTTTTTCTGCAAGGTTAGCAAGCCGGTTTAGTCTCAAAACTATTCCAGTATTATCTTTAGTTTAAGTAGTACTGTTTAATGTTGTAATTATGTATCGCAGCGTTAATATTTGGTTAAGGATCGGAAATGATTAATTTTGAGAGCACATTTATAAGTCTATGCTGATCCGTTCATATACTCCGGCCGATAAAAATTTTTGCATTGATGTATTCAAAAGCAATATGCCTCAATTTTTTGATGAGGAAGAGCTACCACCTTTTATTGAGTGGCTGGAAAGACAGGAACTCGGCGTTCCTGGGCACAGCGGTTCTATGGAAGATCATTATTATGTAATAGAATTGCAAGATAAAGGCATTATTGGTTGTGGAGGAATTTATGTTGCTAAAGATGAAAAAGAAGTTCGTTTTTCCTGGGGAATGATTCACGCAGATTATCATAAAAAAGGTTTCGGTACTGCGTTATATAAATTCCGTGAACAGAAAATGAAAGAAGGTTGGCCCGAGCATAGTATTACACTTGGAACAAGTCAACATACGTTTGCATTTTATGAACGAATGGGAATGAAAGTGATTAATATGATTCCTAAAGGATATAGTGAGGACCTTGACCGGTATGACATGAAAC
>DASWXS010000315.1:0-4278 GCA_036405375.1 Bacteroidia bacterium | reverse complement strand
AAAGAACAAGGGAGCCTTCGAAGAATTTCTTTAAGATAAACTTTACCACAATTACTTTTTATACAAATGCTAAGTAAACAATAATTCCTTTAATTTCCACGCTTTTTAGATGGTTAACGTAAAAAAGCCGACAAACAAATATGCTTAAACTGGCTTAGTGAAGTTTACGTTCTTTAACCATACCTCCCTTAACACTGCTGATACTTTGTGTGGTAACGAAACTTGTAGGATCAATCTCTTCAATGATTGCTCTTACTTTGGTAAGCTCTAACTTGGTAACAACTGTATAAATGATCTCCCTGTCGTTCAACCCGCTCATTTGTGCTTTCTTTCCACGTAATCCACGTTTACCGCTGTAAATGGTAACACCGCGGCCAAGCTGTGCAATGATAGCTTTGCGTAATTCGTGGCTCTTTTCGGAAATAATAGTAACACCGGTGTACTCTTCCAAACCATTGGTAAGAAACTCAATGGTTCGCGATGCGGCCATGAACACAAGGATGGAGTACAATGCAGTTTCAATACCATTTAACACTGCTGCAACAGCAAAGATGATGATGTTAAGAATCAGGATGATCTCACCTACCTGTAAACTTGCTTTACGTGTTAACCATAAAGCGAGTACCTCTGTACCGTCGAGTACGCAACCACCACGCATTGCAAAACCGATACCAGCACCAAGGAAAATCCCACCAAACACCGCAATGAGTAATTTATCCTGTGTTATTGGTTTAGGATGAAAGGAGTGTAAAACCAAAATGATAACGGAAAGGGTAACGATAGCAAGGAACGTTTTTAGTGCAAACAGTTTTCCTACCTGTTTATATCCCATGTAAATGAATGGTAGGTTGATAGCAAAGATGAATATTGAAACATCTAATTTCGTGATACCGGATATCAAAAGGGAGATACCGGTAACACCACCATCTAATAAATGATTAGGTACGATAAAAAATTCGAGACCAACCACCGCAAATAATACACCTACTATAATGGAGATAGAATCTTTTATCCAGGTTTTCATATCAAACTTTTCCTCTTTATGACCATGTCCGTGGTCACCATGTTCTTCTTTATGGCTTTTAGTAGCCATTGCTTCCAAACCTCCTGTAGCATTCTCCATTGGGGGGATCTCTTCACTCATAAACGGGTAATAATTAAAATTTGAGATACTAAAGAAACGAAATTTTATCAAAAAGAGGAAATTTTTTAGTTTTTTACCCGGAAAATTGATTGAAAACTCATTTTTTCGAATCATTATTGATAAAAATTGAAGTTCTGTAACCCTGGTATTTTTATTTTAACTCTGTATTATTACGAAAGTTAAAACCTATATTGACGCAATCAACCTCTTAGAATGTCGTTAACGGCATGTTTTAACTAATTTATTTCAATGCACCTTTGTATAAATTAATAACCCTAAAACAATAACCATGTCAAAAGTATCTATTTACCTGAACTTCCAGGGACGAACAGAAGAAGCATTTAACTTCTACAAAGCGGTATTCAAAACCGAGTTCTCGGCTCCGTTTTTTTATAACAAGCATTTACCTGCTGTTCCGGGTATGCCCGAACTACCCGAAAATGAAAAAGAGAAGATCATGCACGTAGCATTACCTATTTTAGGTGGAACAGAAATTATGGGAACCGATATGCTGGAGTCGATGGGACATAAGCTGATCATTGGAAACAATACTACTATCAACCTGGAGCCGGATACAAAAGAAGAAACCGATCGTTTATTTAAAGCATTATCAGAAGGTGCCACAGATATTGCCCCGTTGCAGGATATGTTCTGGGGTGCATACTGGGGTTGCTGTCTTGATAAATTCGGGATCCGCTGGATGTTCAATCACACTCCGAAGAAATAATCAGGGTTTGCCGAACAGTTGTTCCATAGCTTTGTATCGATGATCAAAAATAGCCTGGAGTTTCTTTTTCACCAGTAATGCATGTGCAATGGTGCCTAAAATACCAAAAGGCATTTTGTAATCGATAATGTCTGTCATCAATACACCACCTTCAATTGCTTTGAAGTGATGCTTATGGTGCCAGAAAGCAAATGGTCCGAAGGGCTGGGTATCCACAAAATACTCTTTTTCTTTAACCTGGGTTATTTCGGTGACCCAGGTTAATTTTATTCCTGCAAGCGGATAAAGTTTGTATTGAATGATCTGCCCAGCATACATTTTTTCTGAATCCAGGTCCCCTACCATATCCATGCGTACATTTTGCGGGGTGATTTTTTCCAGCGCACGCGGATGTGACATGAATTCCCATATTGTTTCCAACGAAACTGGAAATTTCTGGGTGAATATTACGCGATGTACTTTAGACATAAAGCAAATTTACTTTTTTTACCACTAAGACACTAAGGAAAAACAAAAACACTAAGAATTATAATTTGAAAATTTTCTATCAATAAAAACAGGCTTAGTGCATTAGTAGTGAGTACTCAACTCACCCTGCAAGCCACCGGTATGAACTGCAACAACAGTGCTTCCTTTTTCAAAGGTATTTTTTTTTACAAGATCTATCAAAGCATAAAATAATTTCGCTGTGTAAATCCTGTCGAGTGGAATAGTATGCTTGTTCTCAAAATCCTGTTTGAAGTGCATCAGCTCATCTGTTATTTTTGCATAACCACCAAAATGATAATCGAAATATAGTTCAGGAATACTTATCACCGCTTGACTTCCATCCACGTCAGCATATTGCTGTTGTAATTTTTTGACATCATCGATAAGAAACGTTGCTCCTTTTAAAACCGGGATACCTATTGCTTTTTGATGTTCATCCAGTGAAAGAGAAATGCCTGCAATTGTTCCACCTGTTCCGCAAGCCGTTAATATGTATTTAAAATCAAAAGGAATAAGACTTTTAATCTCCATGCAACCTTTTACAGCATTGGCATTTGAGCCTCCTTCAGGTATAAGAAAAAAATCTCCTAACTCCGCTCTTAACTTGCCAATAAATGTTTCGTTGGTTTTAAGATCGTACTGTTCGCGGCTTACAAAATGTAAGTGCATTCCGTTTTCCGAAGCAAGTTTTAAAGTGGAGTTACTGTTGGGGTTTAATTCTTCACCCCTGATCACACCAATGGTTTTAAAACCATATTCCTTCCCGGCGGCGGCCAAAGCTGCAATGTGATTAGAATAAGCGCCTCCAAAACTTAATAAAGTATCTTTACTCTCTTCCTTTGCCTGTTGAAGATTGTATTTGAGCTTGTAATACTTATTTCCTCCGATTGCAGGATGGATAAGGTCAAGTCGCAATACAAATACCTTCAGTTCCTTTTCTGAAAAAAGAGGAGATGATATTTGTTGAATGTAATTCAATTTCAGTTTGCAGGAAGAACCTTTGCTACACACTCTCCAAAACCAATGCGGATTCCATCTTTCTCGCACCAGCCTTTCATGATCACTGTATCTTTATCGTTGATAAACTTACGTTCAGAACCATCATTCATTTTCAACGGCTTTGTTCCTTTCCAGCTCAGCTCCATCATCGATCCGAATTCATGTTCCTGCGGGCCGCTGATAGTACCGCTTCCCATAAGGTCGCCAACGTTCACGTTACATCCGTTAACCGTATGATGAGCCAGTTGTTGTTCCATGGTCCAATACATGTACTTATAATTGGAAGTACACACCTTTGTTGCCTCGCCATGTTCGGGTTGAATGTAAGTTTCCAGTTTTATATCCAGGTTCTTTTCCCCGGTGTATTCCAGGTAGGGCAATACTTTTGGTTCCTGTACATAACCTTTTGTTCTGAAAGGTTCCAGCGCTTCCAGGGTAACGATCCATGGAGAAACAGTAGATGCAAAGTTCTTAGCCAGGAATGGCCCCAGCGGAACATATTCCCAGGTTTGAATATCACGTGCACTCCAGTCGTTGAACAAAACCATCCCGAAAATATACTCATCCGCTTTTTCAGTGGAGATGCTTTCGCCCAGCTGCGTTTTTTTACCGATAATAAATCCGGTTTCCAATTCAAAGTCGAGTAGTTTGCAGGGACCAAAAACAGGGTTTGGAGCATCTGCAGGTTTCTGCTGTCCTTTCGGGCGATGAAATGAATGCCCTGAAACACAGATAGAAGAAGCCCTTCCATGGTAACCTACGGGTATGTGCTTCCAGTTGGGCATTAATGCATTTTCAGGATCACGGATCATTTTTCCGATGTTGGTAGCGTGATCTATACTTGAATAAAAATCGGTGTAATCACCTACTCTTACCGGCAACAGCATCTTTACATCATGTTGTTTTTTCAGTATCGCAT
>DASWXS010000314.1:0-1978 GCA_036405375.1 Bacteroidia bacterium | reverse complement strand
GCCTACCGATGGTGTTATTAAAAAGATTGCTGTGCAGAAAGGAATTGCAGTAGAGAAGAATCAATTACTAATAGAATTTTAATATGGAAAACAGCAGGAGAAATTTCTTGAAGAATACAGCTTTATTCTCATTAGGAACATTGGCTTCTTCCGCTGTTGGAAATGAAAGCCTGGAAAAGCTGGATGAACTTTCCCGTTTATCAGGAATTGATGGAGGAAAGTATTCCTTACCGGCTTTGCCATACGGGTATAATGCATTGGAGCCTTTCATTGATAAGCAAACAATGGAGATCCACCATACCAAACATCACCAGTCTTATGTAGATAACCTGAACAAAGCCCTGGAAGCATACAAAGGATCTGACCTGGAATCGCCACATAGTTTTGAGAATATTTTTAAAGCCGTTTCCAAACTACCTGCTGCTATTCGCAACAATGCAGGCGGGCACTATAACCACTCCCTTTTTTGGCAGTTGATGAAAGCCAACCCGGAAGGATATAAAAATATTCCTGGAGGAAAAATGGCTGAGCTGATCAAAACACATTTTGGAAGTTTCGAAGAGTTTCAAAAACAATTCAATGAGGCAGCTCTTAAACGCTTTGGTAGTGGCTGGGCCTGGGCATACCTGGAAGGTGGCAAGCTCAAAATTGGTTCAACAGCTAACCAGGATAATCCATTTATGAACAACGCAGAGATCCAGGGAAAACCTGTATTGGCGCTTGATGTTTGGGAGCATGCATATTACCTTAAATACCAGAACAAGCGTATAGATTACATCAATAACTGGTGGAATGTAGTGAACTGGAATAAAGTGAACGAACTGCTCGCTTAATTATGCCCCGCATTTTTAAAACATCAGTTCTTTTCCTCTTTTTTGGAACGGTTGTTTTTTATTCGTGCGGATTCCCGTCAAAAAAAATCAGGGAACATAAGTCTATCGATAGAGAAGGGTTTAGTGTTAATTATCCTTCCGATTGGTCGGTTGATACAGTTGAGCAAGGGTATGACGCAGATACCAGCTTCATGATCGTAAATAAGGAAAGCACTTCTTACGTGAGCTTTTTTGTTTACAATAAAAAAATTGATGAAAATAAGGCACTCGACAATGAGCTGGAAGCCCGGGTTAAACCATTAATTCCAGGAGGAAAAACCAGGGAGTTTTATGAGTGGGGCCAGTACAAAGGAAAAGGGGCGCGTGTAAAAGGGAAGATCCTCGAGCTGTTTCCCGGTAACATATCCGTTTTTGTGCATGCGGGAGAGAAGCGATCATTTGTAGCAATCTGGCAAATGTATACTGATGAAATGTTTGAAGTTGGTTCCTCTCTCAAATTCATAGAGGATTCTTTTCAGTTGAAGTAACTGTTCTTTCTCAGAACATAAGTGTATGCGGAGTATTGTCGTTTACTTTGCGGATAAAAATAAAGTAATACACTGCAATTCCTGCCACCGTAGCCACCAGTGAAATAACGCTTGAAATGGTAACAAAAATACCGATCAGCATGATCAGGAATCCCAACAGTATCGATTTTTCGGAATACACAATGATCTTACGTAAAGTTTCGCGATCAATCTTTCCCGAGGTGATCCGGAATAGCATCAGGTCAAGGTTCATTTGAGTTACAATAACCCAAATCAGGGAAACATTTAAAATGGTAACTCCAAAGTTATTTACCGGTGCCTTATCCAGCGCTTCTATCGGTAACATCAAAAAATTATAGGCTCCGTTGAAGAAAGAATAAAATACAACAATAGCACAAACAAGAACGAACAAACCATTGAACCATTTATTTACTTTTGAGATCGATTTTAAGAATTCTGTATTCCCTTCTAGTCGGAGCAATGCATTTTTGATCCTCATTTTTCTCCAGTAGAATGAAGCCAGCCCAAAAAACAGGAGAAAAGTCGGTAAATGATATTTAAGCTCGTTGAAAGTCATTCTATTCTTTAGGAGTTCTAAATATACAATTTTTCCGATAA
>DASWXS010000313.1:0-5626 GCA_036405375.1 Bacteroidia bacterium | reverse complement strand
TTTTAATCATCTTGGTTATAGTTTGAAAAAAGAGTACCCGATGGACACTACTGCACTTAGCGATCGGTTAAAACTCAAAGGAAGTACACAAACTGCCCAGGCTTTTGTTCAGTGGCAACGTAAATTTGCAACGGGACTCACTACAAATGTTGGATTACACTATATGCATTTGTTCCTGAATAATACACATTCATTGGAGCCCCGGATTTCTACCCGTTACCAGGTGAATGAAAAACACAGTGTAAGTTTAGGTTACGGATTGCATAGTCAATTGCAACCTTTAGGTGTTTATTTTATCCGCGCCGATTATACTTCGGGCGATTATGTTACTCCAAACAGAAACCTTGAACTGAGTAAGGCTCATCACTTTGTTTTTGGTTACGATTTCAATATTAACGAATACAGCCATTTTAAAGCAGAAGTGTATTACCAATATTTATTTGATATTCCTGTAACAACTGACAGCACCAGTACGTATTCCATTCTTAATAATACAGAAGGATACGATACGGATATACTTGTAAATGACGGTTTGGGAAAAAATCACGGGCTTGAACTTACGTATGAACGTTTCCTTTACCGTGATTTTTATTACCTCGTAACTATGTCTTTATACGAATCAAAATACAGGGCACCGAATGGTCAATGGTACAATACGTATTTCAATTCCAATTATGCCAATACCATTACATTGGGTAAAGAGTGGACACTTTCGCAAAAAAGAAAAGGCAGAGTTATTGGAGTTAACCTGAAATCTGTTTGGGTAGGAGGAAGGCGCTATACGCCAATTGACCTGGAGCGTTCAATAGCTGCAGGAGCAACTGTATATCAATATGACAAAACATACGAGGAACAAATTCCGGATTATTATCGCCTCGATATGCGTTTAAGCTGCAAACGTAATTACAAAAGAGTTACTACTACACTGGCGCTTGATGTGCAGAATTTGACCTGGAGAAAAAATGTAGGAGGTATTTTCTATAATAACGAAAAACAAAGTATTGATTACTGGTACCAGGTTCCAATGGTGCCTATTTTGAGCTACAGGGTTGATTTTTGAAATGATGGATTTTACCACTAAGATCACTAAGTTGTTCACTAAGGTTATATTGGTTAAAACTTAGTGCATCTCGGTGTTCTTAGTGTCTTAGTGGTAGAAAAATTGTGTATTTTTACTCCACATGTCAACTATCACCGAAAAAGACAAAGCCTTCGTCTGGCATCCCTTTACTCATTTAAAATATGCGGAGAAGCCTATTAATATAGTTCGTTCGGAAGGTGTTTATTTTATTGATGATAAGGAGAACAAGATCATTGATGCTATTGCTTCCTGGTGGGTGAACCTGCACGGACATTGTAATCCATATATTTCGGAGAAGGTAGCTGAACAGTTAAGTATAAATGAGCACTCTATTTTCAGCGGTTTTACACATCCCAATGCAGTAATACTGGCAGAGCGCTTATTAAAACATCTTCCTGCTAACCTGGGTAAAGTATTTTATAGCGATAATGGTTCAACAGCTGTGGAAGTTGCGTTGAAAATGACACTTCAGTATTGGAATAATAAAGATGCCACCAGGACAACATTCATCGCTTTCGAAAATGCATATCATGGTGATACTTTTGGTGGAATGAGTGTAGGAGAACGTAATGTGTTCAATAATGCTTTTTCTCCTTTGTTGTTTGATGTGGAGCGCATTCCTTTACCAACCAAAGAAAACCTGGATGATATCCTTCAACAACTGGAACGCATTTGCGGAAAAGGAAATTGTGCAGGATTTGTTTTTGAACCATTGGTGCAGGGAGCAGCCGGAATGCTGATGTATGAAGCATCGCTTCTTGATAAACTTATTCATCATTGCAGAAGTCATAATGTATTGATCATTGCAGATGAAGTAATGACAGGTTTTGGTAGAACCGGAACTTTTTTTGCTTCCGATCAGTTAAACAATAAACCGGACATTATCTGTTTGAGCAAAGGCCTTACCGGGGGGTATATGCCTTTGGGAGTTACAGCCTGTAGCAATGAAATTTACCAGGCCTTTATCCAGGATGATAAAACAAAAACCTTTTTTCACGGTCATAGTTACACAGCTAATCCAACCGCATGTTCAGCGGCATTGGCAAGTCTTGACCTGATGGAGGAGCCCGTTACTTTTGAGCATATTGCAAGGATCAATAAAAGTCATCTCCAGTTTGAGTCTGAAATAAATAAGCATGAGGCCTGTAAAGATGTGAGGGTTTGTGGTACCATCATCGCTATTGAACTGAGTACTTCTGATAGAACACATTATCTCAACAACGCGGCGGAGCTTATATCGGAGTATTTTATTAAGCGAAACATATTACTCCGTCCATTGGGTAATGTGTTGTATGTATTGCCGCCTTATTGCATTACAAGTGCAGAATTAGATTACATTTACCAACATATTAAACAGTTTTTAGATGCATATCTTAAAAGATAAAAAGACATTGGTATTGTTTATCCTTGCCGGATTTTTTGTTGCGAATACCATTGTGGCAGAAATGATCGGGAGCAAACTTATTCATTTTGGCGGTCCATTTGTGAATGCGGTGAGCCTGGTGCTTTGGCCTTTTGTATTTGTGCTTACCGATATACTTAACGAATATTATGGAAAAGAAGTAGTGCGTCGTTTGTCGTTTATTACAGTAGGTTTAATTGGCTTTGTTTTTATTGTTTTGTTTGTTGCTATCCGTATCCCGGCAGTTGAATTTTCTCCCGCGAAGGATGAGGCGTTCAGAAATGTATTCGGGCAAAGTATGTACATGATCTTTGCAAGTATTACTGCTTTTATTGTATCGCAGCTGGTAGATAGTTTTATGTTTTGGATCATCCGTAAAAAAACCGGAGAGAAGATGATGTGGCTGCGGTCAACCGGTTCAACTTTTGTAAGCCAATTAATCGATACTTTTATCGTTCAGTTCATCGCCTTTGTGATTCCTGGTGTTTGGACCATGTCGGATTTCGCTACTAATGCGAGCTTTGCATATGTGTTGAAAATGATCATTGCTGTTTGCCTGATTCCATTGATTTGGTTACTGCATAAAGTACTGGATAAGTATTTTGGCGAAGCAGAAGCGCAAAAGATCATCGAAAAAACTGCTGAAGAGTCGCTGAAATAATACTAATTGTGTCGGCAGACATGGCTCGACGTGACATTCCGTGTAAAAACACCTTTTCCACTTTATCCTATAAGAGGATGAATAAAAAAGCCTCCGATGAGGAGGCTATGTTTTTTATTGAACCGCTTTCATATTTTCAGGAAGAAAATGAAAGAATGTGTCTCCACGCAAGCCTAAACGTAATGTCTCCAAAGGAATTACATCTTCGTAGCTGATATTACCTACGTTTACATTTGCACCGAATAGTTTAATAAAATATACCTGCTGTGCTTTTTGAGGTGTTTCCCAGATAATATTCTCCACAGGTACTTTGCTGGTAATCTTGTTTACAAGCATAACATGAGTGCTTCCGTTCCTGTGAAAGATACCAACGTTACCACTTTCGCGGGCTTCTGCAATAACTTTAAAAGAACCAGCCTGCAATTCTGCATTCATCATTTTTACCCATTTGTTCGGATGTATGATGATTCCTTCTTCTTTTGATCCAACTTCAGAAAGTACGGTGAAATTTTTTGCCAGTTTATTTATGTAACCGCATTTTTCATCATGATTCATTTCAATCGAACCATCAGAAACTTCCGCAGCATCCAGTTTGAATTTATCAAGTAGTTTCTGGTAATCGTCAAACTTATTACGAATAATAAATGCTTCTAATAATGTTCCTCCCAGGTAAACTTTTATACCTGCATCTTTAAAAAGTTTGATCTTTTCCTTCAGGTTTTTTGTAACAATTGATGTTCCGAATCCAAATTTTACAAAGTCTACCTTGTCGCCGGCAACTTCCAGCATATCTTCTGCCTGGCGTGTGCTCATGCCTTTATCCATTACCATAGTAATGCCGCTGGTTCTGTTCTTCTTTGTTCTTTCGGGTAGGTGGTCTAATTCAAAATTGTACATTATCCTTTTTTATACGTGTTAATAATTTCTAAAACTGTAGCATTTTCTTTCAGGTCAGGAACGTAGTCAAACAACTCATTGTGTTTTTCATAATCCAAAACCAAAGCGCTTTGCAAATATACCATTGCTTCCTGCTTTCTTCCAAGTACAAGTAACAATGCGCTCATACGATACGGTAATTCCGCAACTTCAGGGAACAACCTGATTCCTTCTCCAAGCATTTCAACCGATTCGTTTTCAAAACCAGCTTCTATCAATACATTGGAATAATCCAGGTACACATCAAAATCATCGTAACCCAGTTCAATCACTTTTGCAAATGCATTAATAGATTCTTCCTGGAAACCTATTTTTTGCTGAATCTCTGCATAAATGTACCAGTATTCAGGATTTGTTGGATTTAACTCAGTAGCTTTCTTTACATAGTGTATCCCTTCCATGATACGGTTCTGTGCTTCCAGAACAATACCGATAGCAAGCCATGCATCTCCGAATGAAGGATCGAGCTTCACACATTTGTTATAGTTCAACAAAGCGTTGTCGTATTCATTCAGGTATTCAAAACATTCTCCAATGTAGAAATACGCACTTGGGTCCGGATCTTCAAAAGAGAAGGTCTCATTATAGGTAGCTATAGCTTCCCGGTATTTACCCTGGTTAGCTAATGCATTTCCTTTATTGAAATAGGCCGACGAAAAATCTTCTTTAATGGCAAGACAGTAATCGTAGGCATCAATTGCTTTATCAAATTCGCCTTTTTTGCTGTAACAAACTCCCAGGTTGAACCAGGCAGTGTAGTTATAAGGATGTTCATCAATAAAAGCAGAAAAGAAATCAATTGCTTCCAGGTTCTTTTGAGCGAGGTCAAAACTCAAAGCTAATTCGTTTAAAATAAACTCATTATCCTTCTTGTGTTTAAGTGCTTTTTTAAAGTAATAAATGGCATCGTTTGCTTTTTCCTCGTTCAGGAATTCCTGCCCGATTGCCAGGTAAATTTCACCCGGATCATCACTGAATTTGAGTGCGATCTTATAGTTTTCAATAGCTTGCTCACTTAAACCCATCTGGCTGTAAATAAGTGCTCTTGTTGTATATATTTCAGGGTTGGATGGCTCAATTGATTCCAGGTCGTTTAACAACGACAATGCTTCTTTGGTTTCGTGAAGTCCTGAAAGGTATTGTGCTTTGTATATTTTGAACATTACATTGTACGGGTATTGTTGCATCGCACGTTCAATACCTATCTTTACCATATCCATTTTAAAAACGGTAAAGTAGTGTTCAATTATTTCTTCCAGATCCTCCGAATCAAAAAACGCCGGAGTGTTATTTTTTACAGAATTCTCAAACTTCGCTACCAACTCCATGAACCCGTTATCTCGTTCGTCCATAGTTCCTCCTTATTAAGTGTTTCCCTTCCCCACATTTCCGGCATCTAATTACGTACCAGAACCTCAATCACTATATCGACAATAAATGTACCAATGTCATTTTGTCTGTTACTACAAAGATACGATTATTCCTGTTCGTTTCCTTTTTTTTATAAACATAGCTTTTTTGAAATGTTGAGAAAAATACCGTAAAC
>DASWXS010000312.1:0-3750 GCA_036405375.1 Bacteroidia bacterium | reverse complement strand
ACTCCGCAAACAATAGAATTTAATACCACTACAGGACGTAATATGATTTACTTTGCAGTGTCCGGCGCAAAGAATGTATTGGCAGGTGAATACGAGATCACAATTGAGCTGAAGTAAATACGGAATGAAGAAGCAAGACAGCAGGAATCAAGACAGTTTACAACAGTGGATGAGCTTATTGCTCACAACTAATCTGTCTTGAATCTTGTGTCTGATAGTCCTGGTTCTATTTCCCCGAAACGTACTTAAGGGCGGCTTCTGCATAGCTTGCCCATTTTTCTTTTGAAGTATATGGAACTTGCACCCATTCTTTCATAGCTCTGCCTTTTCCAGAAGGATCGAATAGCTTTGCGCCTTTTAGTGCGAGTGCTTCTTTGTGTGTATCTCCGGTAAGTTTAAACACCATACAATTCTCAAAAAAACAAATAAAGGCTTTCGTATTGATCTTAAAACAGGGTTTGCCAAACATCTGGCTTTCTTCTGCTTTCTTAAAGCTCTGACCTGTTTCTGTATATAGTTTTTCTTCTTTAGACATGAAGGCAAGTTACTGAAAATAGCTTTATAAATGCTGCAGGCACATTTAAATTGCTATATTTGATTAGAATAAAATTCATACTTATGGCTGTAAAAAAAATTGACCTTGCATTACAGGGTGGAGGAGCTCACGGGGCTTTTACCTGGGGAGTGATCGACAGGATCCTGGATGATGATCGCGTAGCTATTGAAGGTGTTTGTGGTACGAGTGCCGGAGCTATGAATGGTGTTTGTACCATTTACGGTTTAAATAAAGGCGGACCACAGGAAGCCAAAAGATTGCTGGAGACATTCTGGAAAAAGATTTCTGAAGCAGGAAAAAAAACTGGTATGATTCCAAGCTGGTACGATAAAACCATCAGCAAAGGCAATATGAATTATTCGCCGGTATACCGCATGTTTTCTTCCATGTTCGAAAATATGTCGCCATACCAGTTCAATCCAATGGGAATAAACCCGCTGGAAAAAATACTGAACGACCTGATTGATTTTAAAGAGCTGCATCGCATGAATCCACCTAAACTTTATGTATGCGCTACAAATGTGCGTACCTGTGAAGCAAGGGTTTTTGGTCCTACAGAAATTACCGCTAAATCAATTCTTGCTTCGGCATGTCTTCCCTATATGTACCAGGCTGTGGAAATAGATGGAGAATCATACTGGGATGGTGGTTATATGGGTAATCCTCCTATTCAACCGTTGATAGACGACCTGGGAACAGATGACATTTTATTGATCCAGGTGAACCCGGTACGAATTAAAAGTACGCCAACTGATATTGAAGATATCCGTGATAGAGTAAATGAACTGAGCTTTAACTCTTCATTGCTTGCCGATCTTAAACTCATTATGTTTCAGCAGGAATTGATTGATAAAGGAATTACAATAGATGGCAGACTACGTAGAACATTGTTGCACAACATCTCTGCCGATCATGCATTGGACGGATTAAATCTTTCGAGTAAGCTCAATACCGACTGGGATTTTTTACAGCACCTGAAACAAACCGGAAGGGAATATGCAGAAGAATGGCTGGAAACAAATTACGTACACATAGGTAAAAAAAGCACTATCAATCTTAAACCGGAAGTTCCTGTAAAGGGTTAAAAAACATTCAACTTTAAATTAAAAAAACACAAATATGTTTACACTTGAACAAATTAAAACTGCGCATGCAAAAGTAAAATCAGGAGCAGATTTTCCGGCTTATGTACAGGAACTGATACAGATGGGAGTAGAGGGGTATGAAACATTTGTAATGGATGTACATACTTTGTATTACGGCAAAGACACATTTCCGTTTCGTTCTGAACCGAAATTTACCCCGCAGCATATAGCAGATAAAAGTGATAAAGACCGTTTTCAGAAAGAGTTGAAACACCATCAGCAGGGAGGCTCTGATTTTCCTACTTTTGTTAAGATTGCTGCTGAATGTGGTATTGAAAAATGGACAGTAGCCATGCAGGAAATGACCTGCACTTATTACGATAAAGCAGGTAATGAAATATATGCGGAAGCCATTCCTAAACCCTAAGGCTTATTTCTTTTTTATCTCTTCCAGTTTTAAACCGGCTTTGTCGGCATAAAACCCTTTCTTTTTATTGATCTTCAACAAGAGCTCGATCGCTTCTTTTGTATCGCCCGATTTTTGGAGAGACAAGGCTTTGTACCATTCTGCTTCCTGGTTAAATACATTGTTTTCGCCCTGGAATACCCGGTTAAACCGGTAGTCAGCGTCGGCATATTCTCCTTTGTAATACTGGCACATACCTGAATAAAAAAGAGCGTTTACGTCATTCTTATTGTAATTAAGAAGTTCATCAAATAATACCAGCGATTGTTTGTACTTTCCTTTGCTAAAGGCAAACAAAGCATCCTTCAGCAACAT
Source organism: Bacteroidia bacterium (assembly GCA_036405375.1). Lineage (GTDB taxonomy): Bacteria > Bacteroidota > Bacteroidia > B-17B0 > Aurantibacillaceae > JADJDM01. Next base: position 1,328 of record DASWXS010000312.1, on the reverse strand, counting down.
ATCTAATGTGTATGGGTTTAATAATTTGTTTTCGCTTTTGTAGGCTTTATATGCTTCTGTGTTTTCAAATGCTGCGCTCAAACCATTTTCAACAATAGTGTAAGGCTTCATTTTTTTGAAGTAGAGTTTTTGAAAATCGGTAACTTTTAAGTCGTAGATATAGAGAACCGGTGAGTTGGGAATAAGCTCGACTAACTCTTCTGTCATATGTGCTTTAGCACTTGTATCCAGCAATGCAATATTCCTGGAAGGAAGTATGTCTACACTCAGGTCTTCAGCAAAGTGATTATCCCTGCTTTCAATTACAAAATGTTCGTTGTTTTCCTCTTTTTTTTCAGGAGCAGGAATTGGGACAACGGCATTTGGTTTTATGACGCTATCATTCATTATTGCCTGGGCTAGGATATCATTATTGCTTTCTTCTTTCACATCATGTCCTGGTCCGATCTGCAACACCGATGCTTTGTTGAACAGAACAAACAATAGTACGGATGTGAATACAACGAGTATTACAGTAGTAAAGCCATTTGTTTTTGCTTTTACTGATCCACTGTTTACCTTTTTATCAATGCGTTCAGTAAGATCTTTCATATCATCTGCATTGATGGAGGCGCTTCCCATTTCTGCGAGATAATCGAAGTAATCGTCCTGGTTTTTATGTGGGGATGGTTTCATTTTCCGGGGGTACTTTTTATGCTATTCTTTTTTTCTAATAAGAGTATCTTCAGGTTTCGTTTGCCATTTTGAATGTAGCTTTTTACTTCATTAAGCGAATAACCGCTAATGGCAACTATTTCATGGTAACTCTTATTTTTCAGGTAAAATAATTCAATACATTCCTTTTGTCCTTTTTTCAGATCATTCAATGATTCCTGCAATAGTCCAAGAGAAAGTTCTTCGTCGTTTATCGCACTTAGTGCAAGCTCTTTATCTTCGGTATACAAACTGTATTCGTGTTCATAATAATCGTTGAGTCTTTTTTGTTCTGTTTTTTGTTTCCTGATCACCGAAATACAGTAATTCCTTACCACGAATCCCAGCCATCCTTTAAAGTTCTCAACGTTCTTTTCCTTTAGCTCTACGATCAGCTTATCAAAGATCTGCATTACGTGGTCTTTGGCTTCGTCTTTATCTTTGAAATAAAAAATGCAAACCCCCAGTACCTGCTTGGCGTACTTTTTATACAGTTCACCAATATAAGTGAGGTCACCTGTTTGCTTGTAATTTACAATCAGGGTGGCATCATCTATAATCTCTATTTTCTTCTTTCCGAAGAAGAACATACGCGCGTTTTTATATCAGACGCAAGTTAATTTAAATTCCATAAA
>DASWXS010000311.1:0-3624 GCA_036405375.1 Bacteroidia bacterium | reverse complement strand
TTTAGAATGATGTATCCACGATTGTATGTAGGAATAACTACTGATATTTTGGGTTGAAGGCTCATTTCTTAGTGTTCTATTAAGTTAATGAACTTTTCCATATTTCCCGGCGATATACTGAATTTTTCATACACCACTTTGTTGGCGCGTTCACCCATTTCTGTGAGAATTTCCTTGTGATTATAAATCTGCCGTATCTTGTTTTCGAGCTCTGATGGAATGTTTGACGCAGAAATGAGGAAGCCATTTTCTCCATCTATTATATAATCACTGAAATCACCAACATGGCTGCATGCAATAGCTACCTTTTTTTGAATAGCCATTTCTTTTACGGTTGAATTGCTGGCTTCGGTTATGGAAGGATGAACCAATATATCTGAACAGGCAATATAATTTTCTATGTGCTCGGTAAATCCTATAAAATGGATGTTGTGTTGCAGGGAATTTTCATTGACATAATTGATGAGGTTTTGTTTTTCAGGGCCATCGTCCAGGATCAAAACCTTTATATCCATATTCTCATCGATGAGGTTTTTGAACACCGGAAGCACCAGGTGAATTTGTTTGAGTTTGATAAGCCTTGAACAGATCAGTACCACAAGCCTCGCATTATATTTTGTTTTCAGCTGTTCAACTGTCTGCAGATCGGGACTTTTATAATAGTTAAAGTCATAAAGATACTGCATCACCTTTATTTTCGAAGGTTTTGCGCCTTCCTGCTCTATCATTCCCTGCATAACAGAATTTGACGGCACAATTATTTTTTTCGAAAGTCGGTTAATGATCTTATCAAACAAGAGTTCATTTTTATTGAGTACATGCGCTTTTGTTTCGTTATTCATTAAATGAAGGTAATGAAAGTGATGTCTGAAAATAAGTGTTTTAGAAGAAATGAAATACTGCGCAAACACGGAAACAATATTAGCGTGTTGAAGGTTCGACAGAAGAACGTTGATTTTATTTTTTTTACAGAATCTGATGAGTGTTAGTATCTGTTTGAAATAGTATGCAACCGGATTTTTCGAATGGATGTTTGCGGTAAATGTTTTGATCCCTAATTTTTCAAAATCCTCATGAAGGATCCCTCTTTCACACATAGTAAGTAAAAAAACCTCATATCCTTCCAGTTGCAAGCCTTTCATTAATGAATTCATTGCAATGGTTCTTTTATTGGAGGGATAATACAGCAGTATTCGTTTCATGGAATTGATTATAGCGTCAGGTAGAGCTTTTCATATTTCTTTGCAACTTCCGGAATGGAATGATATTTCTCTACAAAGTTTCTTCCTCTTTGTCCAATATCCGGCATTAATGCCCGGTTTTCCAAAAGCCATAATAGCTTATTATAAATATCTTCTGCATCAGGAAGTATATTGATGATGGGATTTTCGTTTGTGTTTTCTCCTGTGAGTAAAGCTGTGGCCTCCGGCTCGGCTCCACCCATTACCACTTTTCCCATTGCCAGCCCTATCAAAGCATTTACCCCGTAAGAATAGCTGCTGGCCTGGTCAATAAGTATATCACTTTTTTCGAGCACTTTTATGTAATCGCTATACTTTAATTTTGCCGTCTTAATGATGTTAAAAAACCTGGAATAAGAAGAGTTTTCAATCCTGGATAAGGCTTCTTCAATATAATGTCCTCCCTTAAATCCTTTCCTGATCTCACCATAATAAATGTTGATCTTCTCTTCGCGTGGTTTATCAATGAAATTGAAAAGTTCTGTTCGGATCCCGACAGGAATAAAATGGTTTTTATGTTTGAATTCCGTTTGGTCAAAAGCATTATAATACTCGAAATGCGTAGACACAATAGCATTATAACGTTTGTATCGTTCGTATTCCTGTTGTTTAGCTTCTGAAGTTTCATGTACACATACATTGCCAGGCAGATCATACAACTTGCAACCATCGCAGGCCGAATAGGGCAGAGTTTTTACGAAGGAATTGTAAGGTACCGAACAAGCCGTATTAAGCAAAACTGTTTTTTTGTTGTTGTCAAAAATTCTGGGGAAAAGATATTTATCGATCCGGTTATGAAAAAAGAAATGAGCCGCTGTTTGTACGATGTCGAAACCTTTTAATTGTTTGCTCACCTGGTAGTGGCTTTTGAGTTCTTTCAGTGCTCCAATATACTTGTTCTCGCCTTGTTTTCGGGCATATACTTTTACATCGGTATCCAGCGATTTAAACCCGTCTCCATGAGAAACCAGCATGGCTTCATGTCCCAGGAGCTCCAGGCCATATTTTAAGTTCAGATTAACAGTGCTGAAATCACCTAAAAGCAAAATTTTCATGGTTACTATCTTGTCTTTTGCATTAAATGCGATTAGTTTACTTTTATCTCATATATATCACACATAACAGTTCGGGCACCATAACTTTCTTTGTTTTTATGCAGGCCTATATTTATCCCCAGCTCACTAAAATCTGCTGAGGTTCCAAAATCGAAATACTGTTTATTACAATATTCTTTATTGATCAAATAATCAGTCAATAGGTCCAGCGCTCCAATTTCTCTTCCAAATGCACTTGTTCCAATGTACTGGCAATGCACTGCTGTTTCTGTTTCATAGGTTATTAGTCCCGCATGCAAAGCATTCTGATCTCTGCAGGTAAATAATTTGATGTTGCCTGGAAAGCGGGAAGAAAGATAAATGATCTCTTCGAGGCTATGAGTGGCGTTTGTGTCGTATTTTTCTTTTAAGCGTTCCTGTACAAGTCGCATAAATTCAGAATAATTTTCTGATTGTACAATACTTAAGTTGTACTTATTAGCTTTGCTGATCTGGGATTTTCTTCCCTTCGCATAAGAAATTTTATTTCTCAGGTCGATTACAGCCGAAGCGTTTCTGCGAATCAAACTGGCATTAACCAGGTGCAATGCATACAGATCTTCGGAAGAAGGCATTTTATGATAAAAATAGGGAATGGATTTGTAGATGATACTTTCAATCCCATTCTTTTTATAGTAAGCAATAATTCCTTTAAGAATTTCGATACTGTCTGTTAATGTTGTTTCGGGAAGGAAGAGCATGCCTCCATAGGTTAAACCCTGGTGGGAAAAAATTTTATTGTCACGCTCATTTGCGGGAAACAAAGCAACAACCCGATTTCCATTACTTATGATAAGCGAGTGATCATGAAATCTGTCGGCATGATAATCCATATAGTTTCTGTCAAAAAGAAAAATCGAGTTTTTGCTTTTCTTGATAAAACCATTCCAATCCGATTTCCTGCTTTCGCTGTAACGGGCTATTTCAATGTTCAAGTCTTGCATATCCAAAGCCGGTTTGCCCAAAATTATTTCCATTGTAAAATAAAATCCATTCGCCGTTCAGCTGGACTACGTATGGATAGCAGATCATAGTTGAATCCCATCCGCTTTCCGAAAGTCCAATCACTTCCCTATTGTTTCTTGTGAAATTTATCCCGTCGCTTGAAAAAGCTGAATTTATCCGGTAAGGAGACTTTTTTGTAGCTACCGAATAATACATATGGTATATTCCGTCTTTCACAAAAACGAAAGGTTTGCCTACCCTGTACTCATCACCCTCTGTATCGAGTACAACTTTACCGGCTTCAGGAAATGCGAAACCGGATGTTGATGTTATAAACCGGATAT
>DASWXS010000310.1:0-1731 GCA_036405375.1 Bacteroidia bacterium | reverse complement strand
GCAAAAAAGGATCCCTACTATAATGAAGGTGATTATATCGGGGTAAGCGGTATAGAACGATCCTATGAAGAAGCATTGCGTGGAAGAAAAGGCGTACGCATTGTATTGGTTGACGTTCATAACCAGGAGAAGGAAAAATACATGAATGGAAAATATGATACAGCCGGTATTGTAGGAACAGGAATCACCTGCACCATTGATGCAACACTTCAAAAATATGGTGAAATGCTGATGAACGGGAAGAAAGGAAGTATTGTTGCTATTGAGCCTTCTACCGGAGAAATATTAGCCCTTGTTTCTTCTCCGGCTTATGATCCGAATTTGCTGGTTGGTCACGATCGTGCAAAAACATTTTCCAAAATGTACCTGGATACTTTGTATAACCCTCTTTACAATAGGGCAACCCAGGCTACATATCCTCCCGGATCTATCTTTAAACTTATAGATGCACTTATCGGGCAAAAAGATGGTGTATTGCAGGTAAGCACTGTTTATCCATGTGCGGGCGGATATCCGCCAATGGGTGGAAAACCAAAATGCCACAGGCACCCTGCCGCTAACTTAACATCCTCTATCCAGTATTCGTGTAACTCTTACTATAGTTATGTGTTCAGAAGTATTGTTGATCAGAAAGCATATCCTAAATTTAAAGACGGCTACCAACACTGGAGAGATGCGGTAATGACATTTGGTGTAGGAAAACGACTGGAATCAGATATTCCGTTTGAGCGTTCAGGAAATGTTCCGAGTATAAAATATTATGATAAAGTATTTGGAGTAAACGGCTGGCGGTCGAATACCATTGTTTCTTTAGGGATCGGGCAGGCTGAATTATTGATCGCTCCTGTTCAAATGGCGAATGTAATGTGCGCCATTGCCAACAAAGGTTTTTATTATACGCCGCACATTGTTAAAGGATACTCGGATGGAAAACCAATCGATAAAAAATACCAGGAAAAGCATTTTACCTATGTGCAGGAAAAGATCTATTACGATAATGTGATTGATGGTATGCAAAAGGTTGTAGAATCGGGAACAGCGGCAGCTTCGAAACTAAAGGATGTAGTGATCTGCGGTAAAACCGGTACGGCACAGAATCCGCACGGTAAAGACCACGCGGTGTTTGTTGCATTTGCGCCACGCGACAATCCTAAAATTGCTATCGCGTGTATTGTAGAAAATTCAGGGTTTGGAGGAACATGGGCTGCTCCTATATCCAGTTTGATGATAGAAAAATACCTTAAAGGAAAAGTAGAGCGCAAGGATATGGAAAAGCGTATGATGGAAGCTGATCTGATCACAGGAAAAAACGTGCCGGTAGAAAAACCACATCATTAACATGAGGCAGAACGAGAGTAAATTATTTTATAATGTAGACAGGTGGACTGTATTGCTGTATGTACTGCTCGTTATCATGGGTTGGCTGAATATTTATGCTGCTGTATATAATGAAGAGCACAGCAATATACTTGACATGTCGCAAAAATATGGGAAGCAATTGCTATGGATGGGAGGGGCAGCATTCCTGGCCATTCTTATTCTTATCATTGATTCGGGTTTTTATACGGTATTCGCATATGTTTTTTACAGTTTTTTCCTACTTGCCTGTATTGCCGTTCCCTGGCTGGGCAGGGAAGTAAAAGGAAGTAAATCCTGGTTCAGGTTTGGAGACTTTGGTATTCAGCCGGCAGAGTTTATGAAATTCGCCACTAATCTCGCCCTCGCAAAATT
>DASWXS010000309.1:0-9043 GCA_036405375.1 Bacteroidia bacterium | reverse complement strand
TCCTTCGATAAAGTATCTGTTTGAGACACTCCCGACAAGGAAAAAATTGTTATACAAATCGCGAGGAAATATTTATTTATGCTTCTGCGCATACTCTTTTGCGAAGTAAGTAAGGATAATTTTTGCTCCCGCACGTTTAATGCTCAACAACATTTCATCGCGGATTCTGTCGCCATCTATCCAACCTTTTGCCGTAGCAGCTTTTACCATAGCATATTCGCCACTTACATTATACGCTGCAATTGGTAAAGGGAAATTATCACTTAATGATTTAATAATATCCAGGTAAGAAAGAGCAGGTTTCACCATTAAAAAATCTGCACCTTCTTCTGTATCCAGCTGTGCTTCTATCAGTGCTTCCTTTGCGTTTGCAGGATTCATCTGGTATGTTTTTTTATCTCCGAAACGGGGAGCGCTTTCTAACGCGTCCCTGAACGGGCCATAAAATCCGCTTGCATACTTGGCTGTGTAACTCATAATAGAAACATCTGTAAATCCTGCATTATCCAATTCATCGCGCAGGTAGCCTACCCTTCCATCCATCATATCACTTGGCCCTATAATATCTGCGCCTGCCGCTGCCTGTGCCAATGCCATTTTTGCAAGGATTTCCAGGGTTTCATCGTTTTTAATCTGCCCATTCACCACCAAACCGTCATGCCCGTCGCTGCTGTATGGATCCATAGCTACATCGGTCATGATCACCGCTTCCGGGAGTTTTTTCTTGATCTCGCGAATGGTTTTCAAATACAAACCCTTTTCGTTCCAGCTTTCACTCGCTGTTTTATCTTTTAATTTTTCGGCCAGGTTCGGGAACAGGTCGAATGTACAGATGCCCAGCTTCATACAGGCCTCTATCTCCTTCAGCAGCAAATCAGGCGACAAACGGTAAATTCCGGGCATCGACTTTACTTCTGTTTTCTTATTCTTTCCGTCAATTAAAAATACCGGGAAAATAAAATCTTTCACACTTAATGTTGTTTCCTCTACCAGGTCACGGATTGCCTGTGATTTTCTGTTTCTGCGCGGACGATGTGTAAGCATTGCTGTTGTATTGAACTTTTAGGGCGGCAAAGGTAACGAATAAAGCGCTATTATTGGAATATGGAGAATTTTGGGTCGAATCTTTGATTTATTAAATCATCTTTCTATATTAGCTAAAATTTTTAGCACTGTAATTGTATTACCCAACCCAAAATTACGTTAAAATGAAAAAAATTGCATTATTTGTAGCTGCCCTGGCCTTTTCTGTTTCAGCTTTCGCACAGTTTGAAGGAAGTATAGAATTCAAAATGGAGACGAAAAAAGACACTAATACTAATGTTTATTATGTTAAAGGCGACCACGTAAGGTTGGATCAGTTAGGTAAAAAATCGGGTAAAGTTGAAGGTAGCTTCGTTTTCGACTTATCGAACAACCAGATCAAATTCGTAAATCCTGCACGTAAAGTATGGGGTGAGCACAAATCAGAAACTCCACCGGTAATTAAAGGTAAATGCGAGGTTACAAAAACCAAAAACAGCAAAACTATTCTTGGTAAAAAATGTACAGAATACGTTGTGAAAAATACGGAGGAAAATACACAGATCAGCTATTGGATCACAACGGAGAAATTTGATTTCTTTATCCCGGTTGTGAAAATGTGGAACAGAAAAGATAAACAATCGATTTACTTCAACCAGATCAAAGATCTTCCAAAAGGATCTATGCCAATGGCTTCTTACGAAACTACATTGGATGGCAAAGCAGTAAGCAAGCTGGAAATGACAAAGATCGACAAGAAAACACTAGAGCTTACACAGGTTTCTGTTCCTGCTGACTACAAGAAGTTCGAGCAATAATTAAATTCTTAAATCATAAAAAAACCCTGAGCTTATTACTCAGGGTTTTTTATTTGATCATATTTCAGTGTTATAACAACTCGTTCGCCAAATTCGCCAGCTCACTTCTTTCTCCTTTTTCCAAAGTGATGTGAGCATACAAAGGTTTATCTGCAATCTTATCGATCAGGTATGATAATCCATTACTTTGCGCATCCAGGTATGGCGTATCGATCTGGTTCACGTCGCCTGTAAAAATGATCTTTGTATTATCACCTGCACGAGTAATGATTGTTTTTACTTCATGGGGTGTAAGATTTTGTGCTTCATCTACAATAAAGAAAACATTACTTAAACTTCTTCCACGGATATATGCCAGCGGACAAACAACCAATTTCTCCTTCTCTACCATTTCATCGATTTGTTTGTATTCCTTTTCCTTTTCGTTGAATTGGTTCTTAATGTATTTTAAATTATCCCATAATGGTTCCATGTAAGGATTCAGTTTCGATTTGATATCCCCTGGCAAGTAACCAATATCTTTATTGCTTAATGGAACAATAGGGCGGGCCAGGTAGATCTGGTGAAAATCCCTGCGTTGCTCCAAAGCGCCTGCAAGAGAAAGTAATGTTTTACCGGTTCCCGCAACACCTTGTATAGTTACCAGTTTAATGTTCGGATTTAAGATCGCATCTAATGCAAACGATTGCTCTGCATTTTTAGGCATTACTCCAAAGCATGCAGATTTGTGAACACGGCGTAATACCGAATTCTCAGAATCGAAAGTTGCCAATACCGATTTTTGCCCGTTCTTCAAAACAAAGAAATGATTCGCGATCGGTTTGTTTTTTTTGTGGGTAACTTCTATTCCCACAGCTCCCTGCTCGTATATAACATCAATAGCGTCAGGAGATACTTTATCAATAGTTGTTCTGCCCGTATACAGCTCATCCACGTGCTTGATCTTGCCTGTTTCATAATCTTCTGCAACCAGGTTAAGTGATTTGGCTTTCAAACGAAGGTTAATGTCTTTTGTAACCAGTACAACTTTTCTGTCGGGATTATTTTCTGCAACTACCAATGCGCAATTCAGAATTTTGTGATCTGCTTTGCGTTCACCGAAGATACGTTCCGAATCGACTTTGCTGTTGTAATTCATTTCGATCTTGAACAACCCATGGTTCTTACCGTTGATATGTGTCCATTCCTGCAATGAATGACCTTCTGAAAGTTTATCGAGGTAACGTGAAAATTCACGTGCTGCGAAGTTCTTTGTGTCGTTACCTTTTTTGAAATTGTCAAGTTCCTCTAAAACTGTGATAGGAATCACCACATCATGCTCCTGGAAATTCTTGATAGCTGTGTGGTCGTAGATGATAACAGAGGTGTCTAGTACAAAGATCTTTTTCCCACCGACACTTGTTGAAGCTGATTTACTTACTCTTTTCGCCATATAATGAACTTAGTTTGGTTATATCTAAGCTACGTGCAAAAAGTAATAGTTGGGAAATGATTGAAAATAGAAATTAACAGGTGCTTGTTTGTTGATATGAACAAATTGTTCCGATTTGTTTTAGATGAAGTTACGATCAGAAAAGTCCACCCCCGGGAAGCATTCCCATGGCAATTTTTTTCATTTCGCCTTCATTAACCGCATCGGCTTTTTCAATGATTTTTGTAAGTGTTGAAATAAGCTGTGCTTCCAGTTCGCTGTTAGAGCCCTGCTGTAAATTCTCGCTCACTTTCAACGACTTTATTTTACGGTTCCCATCCATTACTATTCTTACATCGCCGCTTGTACTTTCTTCCATTACCTCAATAGTAGCAAGTTTTGCTTTGGTTTCCTCCATCTTCTTCTTCATCTCCTGGATCTTACCCATCATATCACCTATTTTTCCGAACATCTTTCTTGGTTTTTAGAGGATCAAAAATACAAAAATATCCCTTCAATTAACCATAGTAAAGCGATGCCTCGTTTGCTAATAAACCCTAATTTTGTGCAGACCAAAATCCTTGTTATGAATTACTGGCTTATTAAATCGGAACCCGATGCTTATAGTTGGGAACAATTACTTAAAGACAAAAAAACCGATTGGACCGGTGTGCGCAATTATGCCGCACGTAATAACCTCAGAAGCATGAAAAAAGGCGATATGGCTTTGTTTTATCATAGTAACATCGGTCTTTGCATTGTAGGTATTGCCAAAGTGGTGAAAGAACATTACCAGGATCCGACTACTGAAGAAACAGCCTGGCTGAGTGTTGATTTTGCCCCGCATAAAACATTGAAAAAACCGGTTTATCTTGCAGATATTAAACAGGACAAACAGCTTCAGCATATGCAGCTGGTAAAACTTTCGCGGTTATCAGTGAGCGCAGTTACGCAGGAAGAATTCGATAGGGTATTGATGTTAGGCGGATTATAAATGTTTGAAAAAACAATAACATCTATTGAGCAATTGCCTCAACTCGCAAATGAATTGATAAAGGCATTTCCCGGGCGGAATGCATTTTTGTTTAAGGGGCAAATGGGAGCAGGTAAAACAACGCTGATCAAAGAAATGTGCGCTGCACTTGGAGTAATGGATGGAATGAGCAGCCCGACTTATTCTATAGTAAATGAATATACAGGCGCAGTGGATATTATTTATCACTTCGATCTGTATCGCCTGAAAAGTACTGAAGAATGCCTGGATATAGGTTTTGAAGAATATGTGAACAGTGGTAATTATTGTTTTATTGAATGGCCAGGAATTGCCATGCCACTTATGCCGGCAAAGTATATCGAAATACAAATTGAAACAGAAGCAGAAAAACGTAAGATTACTGCAAAGCTGATCGGAAAATGAAACTGAAACTGGATTTTGAAATACGACCGTTCGAAAAAAAGATCAATCCCGAAGACCGGTTGTTCTTTGCAGGTTCCTGCTTTTCAGAGAACATAGCGACTTTATTTGAACGCTATAAATTCAATACTATCACCAACACACACGGCATTCTTTACAATCCATACAGTATTGCTGTTTCCATGTCTGATTGCCTGTTAGCAAAGCAATACACCGAAAAAGATCTGTTTTATGCTAATGAAACCTGGAACAGTTTCCACCATCACAGCAGGTTCTCTCATCCTGATAAAGAAAAATGTCTTGCCGGGATTAATGAGCAGATCACCAGGGCATACGCTCATTTGCGTTCAACAGATCATGCATTCATTACCTTTGGCTCTGCCTATGCATACAAATATTTGAAAACACGGGAGCTTGTCGGGAATTGCCATAAGATTCCTCAACAGGAATTCGAAAAGGTACTTTTAACCAAAGAAGAAATTGTAGAGAATTATCAAAAGCTGATCCGTTCCTTACAAAACCTGAATAAAAACATACACATCATTTTTACGGTGAGCCCCGTAAGATATACCAGGGATGGTGTTGTAGAAAATAACCTTAGCAAAGCCGTCTTATTGCAGGCCATACATGAGCTGGTGAATACCAATGCATGTTGTACGTACTTCCCGGCGTATGAGATTGTGAATGATGAATTGCGCGACTATCGCTTTTTTGAAGAGGACATGGTCCATCCAAATAATATGGCTATTAATTATGTGTGGGAAAGATTAGTGAATGCCGGATTTTCTGAAAAGACCAAAGAACTGGTTAACGAGCTTGAGCTCATTTTAAAAGCAGTCGCACATCGACCATTCAATGAGAACAGTGAAGGGCATGCAAAGTTCAAAGCTGCACATCTCAAAAAATGTCGCGACCTGGCATCAAGGTTTCCTTTGATCGATTTTAGTAATGAAGAAAAATATTTTGCATCATGAAAACAGTAGGGCTCACAGGTGGTATAGGCAGTGGTAAATCAACTGTTGCCCGCATATTTGAAACAATGAGCGTTCCCGTTTATTATTCGGATGACCGTGCAAAAGAAATGTATTTTGTTCCGGATGTAAAAGAAAAAGTCATCGCTCTTTTAGGAAAAGAAGTTTACCTCAGTGAAACACAAATCGACAAAAAATTAATATCAGCTAAAATATTTTCAAATACCGATCTTCTTCACGGGATCAATAACATCATCCATCCTGCCGTAAAAAGAGATTTCAGCGAATGGGCAGCGGCAAAAAAAGACTATGCCTTTGTTCTGAAAGAATCGGCACTACTTTTTGAAACCGGGATTTATAAAACGCTCGATGCAAACATACTTGTTGTTTCACCTGAATACCTGCGTGCAAAACGCATTGCGAAACGTGACGGATTAACAGAAGAGGAAGTACTATTACGTTTCAAAAGTCAAATGAATGATGAGCAAAAGTTACCCCTTGCAACTTATATCATTCATAATGACGAAGAACAATCTTTAATAGAACAAGCTATTAAAATTAAAGCATCGATACATTCTTCCTGACCCTATTCAAATAAAACAATACTGATTATCAGAAAATTGCATCAAATTTCGCTTCATAGATTTGGAATATATGAAAGCACTTTCATATATTTGCAAAAGCGATTTCATAATTATGAGCGATAGCATTTCAAAAACAGGTTACCTTGCAGGGGCAACACGATTGAGAAGAGTTGGTGAACGTTTGCAGGGGGAAGGGGATAAACTATACAACGAACTGGGAATAAGTTTCAGAGCCACCTGGTTTGCTACTTACCATACTTTACTTCAGTCAAACACTCCTCTCACCATGCAGGATATTGCAGCCTCTATTGGTTTCACTCATATTACGGTAAAGAACATTGTACGGGAATTAGAGCAGGCAGGATACGTAAAAATTAGTCCGAACCCAAACGATGCGCGTTCTAAACACGTGAGCTTAACCACAAAAGGGAAAAATCTTTTACCAAAACTTGAACCCGTTTGGAAAGGAATTGCGCAAAGTCTTGAACAAATGATGACAGCAGGGCATCCTAATTTTATTAATATTGTTGGACGCATCGAAAAAGAAGTAGATAAAATGTCGTTGTATGACCGGATCCAGAAGCTAACTGCTACTCCACAAATTCATATACTTGATTACAAACCATCATTAAAAGAAAAATTCGGAGAACTGGTAAAGCCCTGGCTTAACGGGGTTCTGGAAGGGAAACTTGAAGAGGAAGACAAATTCACTATCAGTCACCCTGATAAAGCATATATCGAAACAGGTGGCTTTGTTTTTTTTGCACTGCACAAAAACAAAGTAGTAGGCTGCGTAGCACTAAAAAGGTTAAGTGAAAGCACATTTGAATTTTGCAAATTGTACATCGACCAGGAAATGCGGAACAATGGCATCGCCACAAAACTAATCGAGCGCTGTATCAATCGGTGCAAGGAAAACAACGCAAGCGAATTGTGGCTTCAAACCACCAACATTATGCAGGAAGCGCACAAATTATATTACAGTCTTGGTTTCAGCGAGGCAAAGGCGCCTAAGGAAATGCTGGTTTTAAAACGCACACAGAAAATCATGTTCAAACAATTATAAAAACTCATATTATGTTACTAATGGAAAAAAAAGAAACCGACAACACCCAAATGAATTTCATACAGGTTGTTGATTACAAACCCGAACATCAACCACGTTTTAAGGAAATCAACGAGCAATGGATCACCCGATCTTATGTTATGGAAGAAGAAGATATTAAAACAGTTGAAGATCCGGAAGGATATGTATTAAAAAACGGGGGAAAAATATATATTGCACTGCATAATGGTCATCCTGTGGGAACTATTGCCTACCTCAACATGGGCGACAATGTGTATGAAATGATAAAATTTGCCGTGGATGAAAATTACAGGGGGTTGAAGATCGGTAAAATACTTGGTGAGGAATCTATCAATAGAATTAAAAAACTTGGAGCGGATAAAATTATTCTCTTCTCCAATAAAACAGGTTCGGCAAAGGCAATTGAACTGTATTATAAAATGGGCTTTACCGAAATTCCATTAGGCAATTCAGAGTTTATACGCGCTGATATAAAAATGGAATTAAATTTTTAATTCAGATGAAATTCCTCAATAGCACATACGAAGATCTGGATACTATTTTTAGTTTGTTTGATGCTGCCATTGAATATCAGAAAAAGAAAGGCAATGAGTTATGGCCACAGTTTTCGCGTGAGCTTATTAAAAATGAGATCTCCGAAAAGCGCCACTGGAAAATTGTAAATGAAGGCACAATCGTTTCTATTCTTTCTGTTATGTATACCGACCCGATCATTTGAGGCGAAGAGCGTGGAAACCAGCCAGCCGTTTATTTACACCGGATTGCTACCCAACCGGGCTTTAAGGGAAACCGTTTAATGGAACAGATTCGTGAATGGACTGTTGAGCATGCAAAAGAGAATAGCAAACAATATGTGAGAATGGATACCTGGGGTAAAAACGAAAATCTTCGGAACTATTATATTTCCTGCGGGTTTAATTATATCGGACAACAACATCTTACAGAAACAGAAGGTTTACCCGGCCATTACGGCGGTGACGATTTGAGTCTTTTTGAAATTGACGTGCATACCACTTCGGGAAAATAATTGCTTACTGAGAATTATTCTCTACAGTTTGCAAAAACATTTAACTGCTTTATCTTTTATACAAACCAACTATTTCTCCTGTTGCCAGGATATGTCCATCAATGGCTTTCAGTAAGGTTTGTTTATCTGAACCAGGGGGCAGATCAAGTTTTGTATCCAGCGCATACACCCTGAAATGATAATGGTGAACACCTTCGGGAGGACACGGACCTGTATACTTGCTTTCTTCTTTTCCGTTTTTTCCTTGCACGCCGGGAGCACTGTTTTCCATGATCTTATCTGTTACTGGTATATTCCATATGATCCAGTGATCAAATGTTCCTCTTGGTGCGTCCGGATCATCCATAATAAGTGCCAATGACTTAGTGCCTCCAGGAATTTTTTTGATGCTCAATTCCGGGTTGATGTTCTTTCCATCACAGGTAAATTTTGAAGGGATAAATTCATCCTGCTTAAAAGCGGAGCTTTCCACTTTCAACTCTTTTTCCACCATTATGGTCATAACGATCAGCATTATTAGTTTCATTACTTCTTTTTAAAGAAGACTGGAAATTTAATGCCAGTTGCCGTCAGGATTCCAATCCATAACAGATTACTATTTTTATTTGACCCGAATGTGCTACTACCACGTATACTTACACTTCAAGCAATTTTTCTGTACTCTATCAGATCCTGATTGTCCGAAAAAAAAACCTAAAGGACCATGCA
>DASWXS010000308.1:0-2030 GCA_036405375.1 Bacteroidia bacterium | reverse complement strand
CTCCCATTATTCCGCTCCACCTGTGTTCTACCTTTACTTTTTTTCCGGGTAAAATCATTGTGTTTAACATTTCATCCAGCTTATTCTGGATTTGTTCGGTTAAGCCGAATTCCATAGTTTCTTCACCTTTTATATCCAGGTTGCGGCCTCCTCCAAATAAAACCCGGTCGCCAATATTCCTGAAATAATAATATCCCTGGTTATAATGAAACGCCCCTTTTAATTTAAGTCCTTTTATTTCCTCAGTGATCAGCACCTGAGCCCTTGCCGGCTTCACATCTTTCTTTTTCAAAAGTAGTTTCGCGAAACCATTGGTGGCTACAATCACATTGGCACTTTTCAATTCTATTCCATCAGATAATTCCAGCACACATTCTTTTTTGGTATCATGGATATTCTTTACATCAATACCATTCAGAACTATAATTCCCTTGCTATATGCCAATGCAAGCAAATTTTTCATCATAAGCCCTGTATTTATCTGCCCTTCCTCGCAATTCTCAATACAGTAATTCAGCCTGGCCAAACCTGATGATTTAATGATGCTTTTATTATTGAAATAGGTCGCCGGATTCTTCGTGATTGATTTAACTTGTTTATTAAAATGTGGCACGGTGTCCATACATTTTTCAAAGGCTGTTTTACTGTCAAATACTTCAAATCCGCCCAGGTTTTTATAATCGATATTCTTATCCCCAAGTATTGTTCGAAGCCTTTTTAAACCCCTGAACCGAAGTTCAACCGTATCCCAAACCATTTTTTCATTTGTATTTTCCAGGTCCGATAGTAATTCGGAAACACTTCCAAAGCATGCAAATCCTGCATTTTTTGTGCTTGCACCTGAAGGAAGGATACCACGCTCCAGTACAACAACCCGGTGCCTGGGAAACTTCTTTTTATAGCTTATAGCAGCATTTAACCCTACAATTCCACTTCCTATGACACAAAGGTCGGTTTTGTTGAAAAAATGTTGTAATTCCCAGTAGCTAAGATTCATATTAAGTGGTACAAAATTTGGTTCAGTCCGAACAATATTAGTAAATTTACTTCTTGTATGAGGCGCTACCTATGAAAAATTTTGTTTCCACCATATTTCTTTTTCTTACCCTGTTTTTAGGATCAAACGTATTCGCCCAGCCTTACCAGGCCGGACTGGAAGGAGTTATTGAAGGTGAAAGCGGACCAATAAGTGGAGCCGTAGTCCAGATCTACCAGGGTTCCAAGCTGATCAATACCATAACAACCGGACCTGATGGCCGGTATATGACACAATTGCCTATTAATGGTGACTACACTATTTCCGTAAGCAAACCACCTGACTATGTAAACAAGAAATTTTTGGTTTCAACAAAAGGGATCACCCCTGAAAGGGCAAATGAAAAACTGAATCCAATTGTTGCTGAAATTGGTATCCGTAAAAAGGTAGAAGGTGTTGATTATTCCCTTTATAATCAGCCCATGAACAAATTCTTTTTCGATACGGGGAAAGATAAATTCCTTTACGACGAACCTTATCTTCAATCCATGCTCGCTGCACAGGAATCTATTTTTGAAGCAGAGAAGACGGCACTGGATAAATTAAAGAATCTTGAAAAAAATTACCAGGCTGCTCTTAAAAATGGCGACAAAGCTATGGGTAAAAAAGATTACGATGGAGCCATTGCAGCTTACACAGAGGCTTCAGGATTAAAGCCGAAAGAACAATTACCAAAAGACAAGATCGCGGAAGCTCAAAAATTTAAAGCTGATGATGCTAAAGCAAAGGCTGATGCCGATGCGAAAAAGAAAGCGGAAGAAGAAGCGAAAGCCAAGGCAGAAGCTGATGCAAAAGCGAAAGCAGAAGCAGAGGCTAAGGCAAAAGCAGAGGCGGAAGCAAAAGCGAAAGCAGAGGCAGAAGCTAAAAAGAAGGCGGAAGCAGAGGCGAAAGCTAAGGCGGAAGCAGAAGCTAAGGCGAAAGCGGAGGCTGAGGCAAAAGCTAAAGCCGAGGCAGACGCAAAAGCCAAAGCAGAAGCAGAGGCAAAAGCTAAAGC
>DASWXS010000307.1:0-7507 GCA_036405375.1 Bacteroidia bacterium | reverse complement strand
CATAGAAGAAAAACAAAAGGAAATACTTGATTCTATCCGTTATGCAAAGCGAATCCAGGATACTTTATTAGCTAATAAAGAAGTGATTATCTCTCATTTTTCAGATAGCTTTATCTTCTTCCGGCCAAAAGATATTGTAAGCGGTGATTTTTACTGGACACTTCAAAAAGAGAATTCATTTTACCTTGCCGTATGCGATAGTACAGGGCATGGTGTTCCGGGTGCATTTATGAGTTTATTGAATATCAATTTTATGAATGAGGCAATCAATGAAAAAAATATCCGTGAACCCAACAAAGTGTTTGATTATGTAAGAGATAAATTAATTGAGAGTATTGGAAAGGATGGGCAAAAGGATGGCTTTGACGGAATCCTTCTTTGTATCAACACTGATACCGGCAGTATAACGTATGCAGCTGCCAACAATGCACCTGTGCTGATTTCGGGGGAAGTGCTGGAAGAACTGGGAGCAGATCGTATGCCTGTTGGCAAGGGTGAAAGACAGGCAGATTTTACTTTGTTCGAACTGGAACGCAAGAGCGGTGATGTACTTTATCTCTATACTGATGGATATGCAGATCAATTCGGTGGACCGAAAGGCAAGAAATTCAAGTATAAACCGCTGAATGATATGCTGCTTGCATCCGGATCACTCTCATTTCAGAAGCAGGCAGATCTCCTCGGAAATACTTTCGACCAATGGAAAGGATCATTGGAGCAGGTTGATGATGTTTGTATAATTGGAATTAAGATCTAAGCAAGTTATATGAATAAAAGAATACTGATCCTTATTTTCTTTTCCATTCACATGCTTATAAGCGCACAATCCCCTTATAACGCAGATAGCTTAAAGAAGATCATTAATACGGCTGTGGCTGATACAACAAAAATCAGGGCGTGGTTAAGATTGTCTGAGTGTTACCAGGATACCCTTCCTTACGAATCTATTTCCTGCCTGGAAAAAGGTTTTGCGCTGGTTCAACCCAATACGGATAAGCACCTGGCGGCTTCACTTACCAATGAGTTAGGACATCATTTATTTTATGTGGGTGATTATGAAAAATCGAGTCGTTATTTTCTAAAAACCCTTGAGTATTATAAAACGCTTAATTATAGCGAAGGAACCGCTAATTGCCTCAATAACCTGGGAAGCATTTATATTGAACTCGAAGATTATGAAAAGGCCTTGCAGTATAATGAGAATGCACTTGCCATTTTCGAAGAAAATTACAAGTCAGGTAAAAGTGATCAGAACCAGATAGCCATGGCATTAGGTAATATTGGTCGCTCGCATTACTATATGAATAATTTTGTAAAAGCGAAAGAGTATTACCTGAAAAGCCTTCATCTTTCGAAGATAACCGGGAATAAAAACAGGATATCACTGATGATGAATAATATCGGGAGCATCTTTGCCGAGCAACAAAAGTATGACAGTGCATTGGTGTATTTCGAGAGCTGCTACCAGTTGCAGCTTGAGCTGGAAAATAAACCTATGCTCATCACCGTGCTGAATAATATTGCCGAACTGTATCAGAAAAAGCAAAATTTCCCGAAAGCGATCGAATACTATAATAATGGCCTCAATCATGCAAAATCCGTTGATTTCCTGGATGGGCAAAAAGTGAGTTATGGCGGATTACACGAGTGTTACCTGCAATTAAAGGATTATGAGAACGCGCATAATTATCTCCTGAAGTATACAGAAATAAAAGACTCTATTTTTAATGAGAACAATTCGGAGAAGATCAATGAAATGCTTACCGCTTTTGATACAGAGAAAAAAGAACAGGAGATACAATTATTACAGAAGGACAAAGAGATCCGTGCCTTTTGGCAAAATGCACTTATTATTGGGATTGTACTCCTGGTTCTCCTGGCCTTGCTTTTATTCTGGCGGTTCCGCGAGAAAGGAAAAGTGGCGAAGGAGCTGGAGAATAAGAATGAAGCCATTGAAGCGCAAAAGAGAATCATTGATAAAGCCTATCATGAATTAAGCGAGATTAATAAAGACATTACAGATAGTATCCGTTATGCCAAACGTATTCAGCAGGCAGTATTTCCGCATGCTGACCTGATGAAAAAACTGCTTCCCGATTCGTTCGTTTATCTAAAACCAAAAGATATTGTAAGCGGCGATTTTTATTGGATAGCAACTGAAACCATTGAAACAAGCAATGGCAGCCAGGACCTGGTTTATTTTGCAGTTTGCGATAGTACAGGGCATGGTGTTCCGGGTGCTTTCATGAGTTTGCTGAATATCGGTTTTTTAAGCGAAGCTATTAAAGAAAAAAAAATCTATGATCCCAATGAAGTATTCAATTATGTGAGAGATCGTCTTGTATCAGGGATTAGTAAAGAGAATCAAAAAGATGGTTTCGACGGAGTATTGTTATGTATTAATCGCACTTCGAATGAAATTACGTATGCTGCCGCTCACAATTCACCACTTGTTGTTTCTTCAGGAAAAATGATTAAAGAATTA
This sequence comes from Bacteroidia bacterium, assembly GCA_036405375.1. Taxonomy (GTDB): domain Bacteria; phylum Bacteroidota; class Bacteroidia; order B-17B0; family Aurantibacillaceae; genus JADJDM01. The sequence continues at coordinate 5,022 of DASWXS010000307.1, read as the reverse complement.
CCTTCCGATCGTATGCCGGTTGGAAAAGGAGAAAGAATTGAGCAATTCTCCCTTCATAGTTTCAGTATGAATAAGGGAGATACATTATATGTATACACTGATGGTTATGCCGATCAGTTTGGGGGGCCAAAAGGCAAGAAATTCAAATACAAACAATTGAACGAATTGCTCCAGGAGATCAGTCAACATCCATTAAGCGTGCAGGCACAATACCTTGATAAGAGATTCATAGAATGGAAAGGCAATCTTGAGCAGGTAGATGACGTTTGCATTATAGGCATGCGCCTATAATTTGCAAGTCACTATGCTGACAAGCTACGCTTCGTCAGTTCATGGATGACGTTCCCGCCCGAACGACGTTCAGTCGGGCGTGTGTATTATAGGTGAGCGCTTATGATCTTATTGCGCTAAGTAGTTATGTTTTCTTCCTTTATTTCTTTTCTTTATATTAGGAACATAATTAAATTACCTTTTTCAGAAAATCCCGGTACCGGGTGCTTTATGTTTTATTATACCAGGAAAATAGCATTACAAAAAATAAGTTGGTATTTCATTATCCTGTTTGTATTCTGTACTTCTATCCAACAATCGTTTGCCCAGGGGACTTCTGAGTTGTATAAGAATTATCTTGCCCAAAAAGATCCCGCGAAGAAGATCGCTCTCCTTCTTGAATACAGCAATGAGTTGCGCCAGTCGAATGTAGACTCAGCTGTGAAATGCAATGAGCTGGCTTTGAAAATGGCAAAAGAGCTAAAGAATGATATTCTTATAGCAGATGCTTACATGCAGTTCGCGTTTTGCGAAGAATACAAAGCAAATTACATCGGCGCATTGAATCATTTATTTACAGCTTCCGATCTTTATACAAAAAACAAATATAATCCGGGGCTGAGTAAATGTTATACGGGGATGGGAATTGTATACTGGTACCAGGGTTTGTATGATAAGGCGATAGAGTATTTTAATAAAAACATTGAAATCAGCCTTTTATTACAAGACAGGAACGGACTTGCTTCCAGTTACGGAAACCTCGCCATTATATTTGATGAGCAAGGAAAGCTGGATAGTTCACTGCTATACTATCAAAAAGCATTAGACATATTCAAGGCAGAAAAGTATGACCGCCAGATTGCCTCTTGCCTGGATAATATGTCGGTTATTTATGCTCAGAAAAAGGATTTTGCAAATGCAATAAAGTATAATGATGAAGGTTACCGGATGCGTAAGGAAGCTGCTGACACCATGGGTATGATGGCGAGCATGGAAAACCTGGGGCTTATTTACATTAAACAAAAAAATCCGGCAAAGGCTATTGAGATTTCTTCGAAGGTAGTAGAGCTGGCATTGAAAAATCACGCACGTGAAGACCTCAAATACGCCTACATTAACCTGAAAGATGCTTACGAGTTGAAAGGCGATTATAAGTCGGCCTATGCAATTCAAACAAAACTGATGTTTTTAAAAGACAGTTTGCGTAACGAAGATAATGTGTCCAAGTTGGCTGAATTAGAAGCAAAGTATAACAACAAGGAAAAAGAGCAGCAGCTGGCAGAGATCCGTTTCGAACAAAAGCTAAAGAACAGCCAGAATGAGAGCGAGCACAAAAAGAAGAACCTTTATATTATCATATTGCTTATCGGTGGTATTTCCTTTTTATTGATTGCCTTTCTTTTATTCAGACGCTTCAGGGAAAAGAACAAAATTGCAAGTGAGCTTGCTCACAAAAATGAAGCTATTGAAGCCCAGAAACGCATTATTGACAAAGCGTATAATGAACTGAGTGAAATAAATAAAGATATTACAGACAGCATAAAATATGCGAAACGGATTCAACAGGCTGTATTTCCTCATGCTGAAGTGTTCAGTGAATTATTACCACAATCCTTTGTTTTTCTCAAGCCCAAGGACATTGTAAGCGGCGATTTTTACTGGGTAACGCAGGAGCAAAAAAAGAACGGAGACAAGGCAGAGGAACTGATTTACCTCGCGGTTTGCGACAGTACCGGTCATGGGGTACCAGGCGCATTTATGAGTTTATTGAACATTGGATTTTTGAGTGAAGCTGTAAAAGAAAAAGGAATACTGGAACCGGATAAGATCTTTAATTACGTGCGCAATCGCCTCGTAACCGGCATCAGTAAGGAAAACCAGAAAGACGGATTTGATGGGGTGTTACTTTGTATCAATAAAACGACCAGGGAAATAACTTATGCCGCTGCACACAACTCACCTGTATTAATATCCGGCTCTATACATGAATTGCCTGCTGACCGGATGCCTGTAGGAAAAGGGGAACGGACCGAACCCTTTACGCTGAACACATTCCAAATGAAAGAGAATGAAGTACTTTACCTGTATACCGATGGTTATGCCGACCAATTCGGTGGTCCAAAAGGTAAAAAATTCAAGTATAAACAATTGAATGAGCTGCTTCTATCCATTTCTCAAAAACCGATGGAACAGCAAAATACATTGCTGATGAAAGAATTTAATGCATGGAAAGGAAGTCTTGAGCAGGTAGATGACGTTTGCATTATAGGCATTCGCCTATAATTTGCAAAGTCACTGTGCTGACAAGCTACGCTTCGTCAGTTCATAGGTGACGTTCCCGCCCGAACGACGTTCAGTCGGGCGGGTGCATTATAGGCATTCGCCTCTGATTTCATTACCCGGGATATACAATATTCAATAATTCTGCTAAATTTGGGTACAATTATCGCCCTATTTATGACCAGGATCGTACGCGTCTTTATTTTCCTCTTTTTACTCTGCAACTTTGCAAAAGGTCAGACCTTGCTGGATACATTGGAAACAGCGCTAAAGAAAGCTCCTACCGATAAGGAAAAGTGTGATATTATGAATGATATTGCACTTTACATTATTAATAAAGATCCGGACCGTGCGAGTGAATATGCAAATAAGGCAAAAGCCCTGGCAATGACAGCTAAGTATAAAGATGGTGAAGGTTTCGCAATTTACAACCTGGGTAATGTAGCCTTTTACCAGGACGAGTATGAAGACGGGTTAAAATACCTGGATGAGGCTTTCAAAATATTTACAGAAACCAAAAATAATAAAGGAAAGGGATATGTAGAGAATACCCGAGGCGAGATCCGGATGTATGAAGGGCAATATTCGGACGCACTTACTTCTTTGTTTTCAGGTTTAAAATATTTTGAAGAGGCAAAGGACAATGATGGTATTGCACGGGTAGATATAAATATCGGGCTCATTCATTATTACCAGAAGAATTATCCTGAAGCACTGAAATATTTTAAAGAGGTTGTTGAAACTGCTGGTTATATAAGAGTAGGGGATGCTTCATTATATATCGGGAAAGTATATGTGGAACAGGATAATTATGCCGAAGCAAAGAAATACCTGGAAACGGCTAATAAGATCGGTACGCAAAACATGGACAACTACATTATTTCAGATTGTATGTATTTGTTAGGACGTACAGATGTGTTTTATGGAGATAAAAAGGAAGCAGAAAAGAAATTTCAAAAAGCATTGAATATTAAATATGAATTGGAAGACTTTGCAGGAATTGCAGCATGTTCTAACCAGTTAGGCTTGTTATACCTGGGTAATAACAATATCAAGGATGCAATCAGTTTTTTCAGGAAAGCTTTTGTTGTATCGCAGGAAAAAGGAATCAAAGAAGAAACCAAGCAAGCCTGCCTTGGGTTATCCAATGCTTTCAATTACGAAAAAATGTATGACAGTGCTTACTTTTATCTGAAACAAAATAATAAGATCACTGAAGAGTTAATGGGAGAAGAGGCGTCTAAAAAGCTGGCTGAAATCGAAGCCTCATTGGCTGCACAGAAAAAAGAAGCAGAAGTAGAATCGGAAAGAAAGGTGCAGGCATTCACAAAAAAAGTGATCATCTTTTCCAGTATAGGATTGTTATTGGTGATGATCATTATTACGTATATTTTATATAACAGGAACAAGCTGAAGCAGAAAGCTAACCAGGAACTTGCCGCTATTAATAAAGAAATTGAGCATCAACGCGACATTATCGAAGAAAAACACAAGGAGATCACTGATAGTATCAATTATGCAGAACGTATCCAGCGCTCCATGCTGGCAAGTAAAAAAATATTGGATCAACGATTACTGGGCGAAGAAAATTATTTTATCCTGTTCAAGCCAAAAGATGTTGTATCGGGAGATTTTTATTGGGCGAGTGACCTGGCAAATGGAAACTTTGTGATGGTAACAGCTGATAGTACCGGACATGGAGTTCCCGGCGCTATTATGAGTATGCTCAATATGAATAGTTTAAAAGAAGCAGTAAAGGAAGACCTTACACAACCAGCGGATATTTTAAATTATACGCGTAGAGTTATTATTAGTACGCTTGCAAACGACGGCAGTGCAGAAGGTGGAAAGGATGGTATGGATTGTAACTGCCTGGTGTATGATATAAAAAATAAAAAACTTTCTTTCTCGGCTGCCAATAACCCTGTTTGGATTGTAAGAGGCACTGAAGTGCTGGAATACAAATCAGATAAAATGCCGGTTGGTAAACACGACAGGCAGGATGTACCGTTTACACAGCATGATGTAGAGCTACAAAGCGGAGATATGGTATATGCGCTTACCGATGGCTTCCCTGATCAGTTTGGTGGAGAGAAAGGAAAAAAATTTATGAGTAAAAACCTGCGTGAGTTATTAATTGCTAATGCCCACCTTTCATTAAAAAATCAAAAAGCATTGCTCGATAAAACATTTGCCGAATGGGTAGGCAATCTTGAGCAGGTAGATGATGTTACTGTGGTGGGTGTTAGAATAAACTGATCTTGACTTTTGTTTGTAAAGCCCTTATAAGCATTTTACGTGTTTTTTTTAAGGATCAATAAATGGAACTTATACAAACTGGATCATAGTTGTAAATAATAAGGAACACTTTTATCAATGTATTTCAAAACGCAGAATTAATTTCTGCGTTTTTCTTTTTGTCAAATGCTTGTGCACAGATGTAAATGGAATATATTATTCAATTGAAGTAAA
>DASWXS010000306.1:0-5100 GCA_036405375.1 Bacteroidia bacterium | reverse complement strand
CCATTTGTTTTTCGAAATCAGCAATGTCATTGTGCTTGAAAACGTAACGCTTGCCCATGTGCAAACGAACACCGTCCAAAATACAAGCGTGACTTTCCGCATCGTAAACAATAACGTCGTGACGGTCAACCAATGCATCTATACAGGAAACCATTGCCTGGTAACCGAAGTTACAAAGGATAGCATCTTCTTTACCTACTAACTTAGCTAAGCCAGCTTCCAGCGCTTCGTGGTTGTTTGAGTTTCCACTCATCATACGCGCCCCCATTGGCAATGCCAAACCATATTGTGCTGCAGCATCAGCGTCTGCTTTTCTAACTTCAGGGTGATTAGCCAATCCCAGGTAGTTGTTCAAACTCCAGTTCAGGCGTTTTCTGCCACGGAATTCCATGTGAGGCCCGATTTCACCTTCCAGCTTGGGAAATGTAAAATAACCGTGTGATTCTTTAGAGTGTTCACCGATTGGACCTCTGTTACTTTTGATCTTTTCGAAAATATCTTTCATTCGTTAAAGTATAAATTTACGTGGAGCAAAAATAGTTAAAACAGGGAAAGAATGCAAGCGGGGCAGGAGGGGTTATTAACAACGAAGAATGGTTTTCACCACTAAGGCACTAAGAAAAGGCAAAGGGACACTAAGAATTGATTAAAGCAATAAGGTGTTTTAGTAGGCTGACCTAATCCTTAGTGAGTCTTAGCTATCTTAGTGCCTTAGTGGTAAGATACTAAGGGCAATTTCTTAAACTTTCCCAAATTCATTTTCATTCGCACAAAAATCCTATCTTTGACGCTGCAAAAATGAAATCCATCCGTTTATATTCTCTTCTTGTTCTCTTGGTTGCAGGCATTGGTTTAGGCTCGTGCAGCAAGTTTGATAAGATCGTAAAAAGCTCCGACTACGAGCTGAAGTATACCAAAGCAAAAGAATATTATAACAAAGAAAATTACCTGAATGCTTTAACGCTTTTCGAAGAGCTGATCCCCGTTTATAAAGGAACAGAGCGGGCAGAGGAGATTTACTATTACTACGCATACTGCAATTACCATATGGGCGATTTTGGCCTGGCAGCATACCATTTCAAAATGTACACCCGCAATTTCCCGAAAAGTGTACATGCAGAAGAATGTGCTTTTCTTAATGCCAATTGTTATTACCTGAACTCACCCAAATACAGCCTCGACCAGGAAGATACCAAAACTGCTATTTTCGAATTGCAGGACTTTGTGAACAACTACCCGGAAAGCTCACGTTTGGATAGCTGCAATAAAATTATGGATGAATTGAGAGGGAAATTGGAGCGTAAAGCGTATGAAATTACCAAGCAATATTACTTTATCGAAGACTGGAAAGCGGCTATCGCAGAGAGCAATAATTTCCTGAAAGACTTCCAAAATTCGCCAAGATGCGAGGAAATACATCTTATTAATCTGAAATCCAATATTTTACTGGCCAGGAACAGTATCGATAAGAAAAAGGGAGAAAGATTAGATAATACTATAGAATCTTATTTAAAATTCTTAGATTTGTACCCCCAAAGTCCGGACCTGAAAGAAGCGGATCAGATTTATGGGGAAGCAAAGAAATTAAAAGACGAATTAAATTCACAAAAAAATGACTTTAAAAAAACAAACGCAGAACCTTCAACAGTTACACGTGATATCCGTATGTTCGATGAGCCAACAGGTAATTTGTACGAAGCGGTAGCTATCATTGCAAAACGTGCAAACCAGATCTCTATCGAAATGAAAGAAGAGTTGCAGGGTAAACTGGCTGAGTTTTCTTCGCATAACGATAACTTAGAAGAGATCTTCGAAAACCGTGAGCAGATCGAAATTTCGAAACATTACGAAAAACTTCCGAAACCGACATTGATCGCTGTTCAGGAGTTCATCGAAAACAAAACATATTACCGTAATCCTGCTAAAGAAAATAACTAATTTCTTTCGTAAGATTTGAAATTGAAAGCAGCTTTAGGGCTGCTTTTTTTGTTGGTTTTTAGCCGCGGATTAACGCGGATTTCGCAGATGAGATAGTGATTTTTTTATTGTATATTTTTTATATACAGTGATGGAAATAGCGTGATAGTTATAATAATTAAAAATCCGCGCAATCCGCGTAAATCCGCGGCGCACATTTGATATAATTCTCTTATCTTCGTACTATGTTACAGGGAAAGAAAATACTGATAGGTGTTACAGGAAGCATTGCCGCATATAAAAGTGCTGAACTGGTGCGCTTATTCATCAAAGCAGGAGCAGAAGTGAAAGTGCTGATGACAAAAGATGCGGAGCAATTTATTACCGCTAAAACACTTTCTGTACTTTCTAAAAACCCGGTAGAAAAAGATTTTTTTGATAACTCCGATAACTGGAACAACCATGTAAAACTGGGCCTCTGGGCCGATGCATTGGTAATAGCTCCTGCTACTGCAAATACAATCGCTAAAATGGCAAATGGTATCTGCGATAATCTGTTGCTTGCAACTTATCTTTCTGCACGTTGCCGCACTATGATAGCACCTGCAATGGATTTGGATATGTACCGGCATCCTTCAACGCTTCGTAACCTGGAGCAGGTAAAAAAAGATAATGTATTGGTTATTCCTGCCGAACATGGCGAACTTGCCAGCGGATTGGTTGGCGATGGCCGAATGGCCGAGCCGGAGCATATCCTGGAGTTTGTTTCGAATTTCCTCAAGGGGTAATATTTTACCACTACTAACACTAAGCCGCATTAAAAATAAATTCTTTAATTAATCTTAGAGTCTCTCTGTCTTGCTTAGTGCCTTTAGTGGTAAAATCCTCAAACATCCCTATATTTGTACTTCATGTTTTCGGGAAAAAAGATACTCATTACAGCAGGTCCAACCTACGAACCGATAGATCCCGTACGTTTTATCGGCAACCGCTCTACCGGTAAAATGGGAATTGCCATTGCTGAGCGTTTTGCAGAAGCAGGAGCGGAGGTAACACTGGTATTGGGACCAACACACTTACGTCCGAAAAATGTTGCTATACAGGTTGTAGGAGTTGAAACCGGGGCAGAAATGTTTAAAGCCTGTATAAATAAGTATGAGCATTCAGATATCGTAATTATGTCGGCAGCAGTTGCAGATTATAAGCCTGCAGTAGTTGCCAATCAAAAGATCAAGAAATCAGGTACTTCCATGAACCTGGAGCTGATAAAAACCACCGATATTCTTTTTGAGCTGGGTAAACAGAAAACGAAGCAGTTTTTGGTGGGTTTTGCCCTGGAAACAGAGAACCTGGTAGAAAATGCCACGCAAAAACTGAAAAAGAAGAACCTCGATCTTATTGTTGCCAATAATACCAATAGCTCCGGCGAAGGTTTCGGCTTCGATACAAATAAGGTTATTATGATTGATCGGAACAATAAAATGTATAATTTTGAGTTGAAGCAAAAGGATGAAGTTGCGGGTGATATTTTGGATGTAATTGAAAAATGTTTAGAGCAAAAATGAAGAAGATAATTGCAGGTTTATTTTTATTGGGTTTGTTTGTAAAGGCCGGTGCCCAGGAGCTGAATTGCCAGGTTACCGTGTCTTCTCAGCAGGTCCAGGGAACCGATAACACACGTATTTTTGATAACCTGCAGAAACAGGCTTTTGAGTTTGTAAATAATACCAAATGGACAAAAGATGTATTCGCTACCAATGAACGTATCGAATGCACCATGTTCATTAATGTCACCGAAAAAATAAATACTTCACAATACAAAGCAACCATACAGGTTCAGAGCCGCAGGCCGATTTTTAAAACTTCCTACAATTCACCATTATTAAATTATAACGATCAGCAGTTCGAGTTCACATACATCGAAGGCCAGCCTTTCGATTTCAACGTGAATACATATACCACCAACCTTACCTCCATTTTTGCTTATTATGCTTATGTGATTCTCGCTTTGGATTACGATTCGTATTCGCCGATGGGTGGAACAGAACACTGGCAAAAAGCGCAACAGATTGTTAATAATGCCGCGGCAGGAAGCGATTCGGGTCCGGGTTGGAAATCATTCGACGGGAATAAAAACCGTTTCTGGTTTGTAGATAATATCCTTAATCCCATGTTCAACCCCATCCGCAATTGTTATTACAATTATCACCGCAAAGGTTTGGATGTTATGTATGAAAAAACAGATGGAGGAAGAGCAGAAATTTTAAAATCGCTGGAATCATTAAAAGAATTGCACAAACTCCGCCCGGCATCCTACAACATGCAATTGTTGTTTAATGCAAAAGCCGATGAAGTGATCAATATCTTTAAGGAAGCAAACGCCAACGAAAAAGGTACCGTTATTGAGACACTCAATCTCATAGATCCTTCCAACGCCAATAAGTATTCCAAGATCACGGAGCCGAAGTAGTTCCTTTTTTACCACTGAGACACTAAGAAAGACCGAAGTTTCACTAAGGTTTAATATAGTGCGTTTTAGCTTTTGCTTAGTGTTTATCTTAGTGAACTTAGTGCCTTAGTGGTGCATGCAAATCTTCTTAATAACTCTTTGTACCATCTCTCAATTCAGGTATTATATTTGTTGGGAATGGTTTTCTGCCAATTCTGACTAATAACAGATAGTATGAAATTGTATATAAATATCCTTTTTTTAAGTTTTTTATTCGCATTTGCAAATTGTAAGGCACAATCCAATATGCCTCCCGGAGTTTATACTTCTACCAATAAAAAAGCGATCAAGCAAATGGAAGAAGGCAAAAAGGCATTTGGGATTAAAAAGGATAAAGAAGCCGAAAAGTACTTCCTGAAAGCGCTGGAGATCGATCCTAAGTTTGTGGAGCCGCATATGGCACTGGGATATTTGTATGCCAATCAAAGCAAGATAGAAAAAGCCATTGAACACTTTAAAGCTGCTACCGAATTAAATCCTGACTTCTTTCCAAACAATTTTTACGACCTGGGTGGAATGTACCTTACACTTGGTGAGTATGCGGAAGGCCGTAAAGCATACGAGTCTTTTTTGACTTACCCGCGTGTAAGCCCGTTGTTAAAAGAGAACGCGCAAAAGTTTTTGCTTAATGCAAAGTTTGGTGAAGAAGCTATGAAAAATCCTATGCCCATAAA
>DASWXS010000305.1:0-6744 GCA_036405375.1 Bacteroidia bacterium | reverse complement strand
ACATCATTTTTTGAAACCATACCTGCTTAATAAAAAAAACGTCCTTGAGATCAATTGTGGAACCGGGGAAGATGCACGTTGGTTGGGCTCACAGGGGCTTAAAGTAGAAGCCAGCGATATTTCCGAAGGAATGATAGAAGTATGTAAACAAAAAAAAGTTCCGGCTAATTTTTCGGTTTGTGATACCAGGAATCTCTTATCGAAATACAACACACAACTATTTGACATGATCTTTTCCAACTTCGGCGGACTCAATTGTTTGAACCCTGGAGAGATAAAACAGTTCATGGCTGATAGTACCGAATTACTCAAACCCAACGGAATGATAGCAGCTGTGATCATGGGCAGGAATTGTATTTGGGAACGCTATTATTTCCGAAAGAAAAAGGATTCGCGAAAAAACAGAAGATTAGCGAAAACAGGTGTAAACACCACCATAAAAGGAGAACATTTTCTTACTTACTATTATTCACCCGGCGAATTTTATGATGCAGGAAAAGAATATTTTGAGCTGGTTGCCTGCAAACCTATTGGTTTATTTGTTCCACCTTCCTGGTTTAACCAGGGTTTTAAAAATAAAAAAGGGTTACTGGGTGCCCTGTACTTTTTCGAAAAACTATTCCCGGTTTCTTTTTTTGCCGATAAAGCTGATCATTACTTAATCCTGTTACAGAAACGCGCATGAAATTCCTACTCACACACGGCTATTTCATACAGGATGATCCTAAAGAACAGGAGATCATGAAACCTTATGTGCCATTGGGAATTTTATACATCTCAGCTTATTTGGAGCAATACCGGAAAGAACACGAAGTATTTGATTCAACTTTTCATTCTTTTAATGATCTGAAACAATACATTGAATCGTTTCAACCGGATTGTATTGCTGTATATGTAAACCTGATGACACGTATAAATGTGCTGAAGCTGATCAAATGGATCAAGAATTCAGCACATTTAAAACACATTAAAATTATTTTAGGCGGCCCGGAAGTAAGATACCATGCTGAAGACCTTTTAAAATATGGAGCAGACGTTATCTCTGTGGGCGAAGGTGAGCAAAGTATTCTGGAAATTTACCAGCATTTCGAAACATCAAACGATGTTCCTGAAACTATTGAAGGAACTATTTTATTGAAAGAAGGAAAGCTCATACTAAACGAAGAAAGAAAACTGCTAAAAGACATCAACCTGCTTCCGGTCCCAAACCGAAAAAAAATTAAACTTGATCTGTATCTAAATACGTGGAAAGAAAGACATGGCTACAGCACTATTTCAGTGAGCACTATGCGTGGCTGCCCGTATACCTGCAAATGGTGCAGCCGGGCTGTTTACGGTGGCACTTACCGGAGAAGAAGTCCTGCTCTTGTGGTAGAAGAATTACTTTCGATCAAAAAAAATTATAACCCGGACAGGATTTGGTTTGTAGATGATGTGTTTACTATCAGTCATAAATGGCTGAAGGAGTTTGCAGCATTGATGATTTCACAACAAGCCGTAATTCCCTATGAGATCATTACACGTGCCGACAGGATGAATGACGAGGTAATTGAATTACTGAAACAGAGCGGATGTTTCCGGATATGGATCGGCGCTGAAAGTGGCTCACAAAAAATAATTGATGCCATGGATCGCCGGGTTGAAGTAAAACAGGTAAGAGAAATGATCATCAAATCTAAAAATGCAGGAATGGAAGCCGGAACCTTCATTATGCTTGGTTACCCCGGCGAAACCATACAGGATATAAAAGAGACAATTGAGCACCTGAAGATCTCTGCACCCAGCTTTTACACCGTAACAGTAGCCTATCCAATTAAAGGTACGCCACTGTATGAAGAAATTAAAAACGATATTACTTCTATAACTGATTGGGAAAAAGACACAGACAGGGCGATCGATTTCAAGCGGACCCACTCCAAAAAATTTTACGAGTATGCCGTGAGATGGGTCCACAATGAAATAGAATCAGGAAAAAACAATTCACTTGCTCAAAAGCTAAAACACAAAACAAAAGCAATGATCGTGAGAACGATGATGCAACTGGAATCTTTTAAAAACTGATACCCGTTTTTTAACCTCTCACTGGTTTTATTTCTTTATAATATCCGCAAAAGCATCCAGTCCTAAATTTAATCCCAGGTAAAATGCCTGGGCAGGAGATTCCGGCGCTTCTCCCTTTAGTGGTGCCAATCCCCTGAATTCAGTTCCAAGGCAAACCTTAAGGCTCTTTGATAAGTTATACTGCATCGATGCACGGAAAAGATAAAATTGTCTTCGGAAATCATCGTACCTGGTTACGAATGCTTCCCTGTTTACTCCTGTAGGTTGACCATAATTAATTGCGAAACCATAGTTTGTCTGGACGCTTAAAACAACAGATTTAACAGGCTTCACAAGAAAAGTAAGCCCTACACCCACCTGTTCGCTAATAGCGGTATAAGAACTACTGGAGCTATAGGTATTATTAGAAGCACCCGAAAGCCTGTTCATATGTTGTATGGTATATATTTTTGTATCTCCTGTTACTATAACGGTATCCTGCTGAATATTGGCAACAGTAATGTCAGTTTTCCATTTGCTCATGAGTAGCTCAAAATGGAAGTTCCCATACATAATTACTTTGTTTTTCCCAAGTAACCGAACTAAAGGTTGCAAATAAAGACTCAGGGTAGAATTTTTAGCTGTTGTGGAAAACCGGTTGTATTGGCGGAGGTATTTCTTTCCCGGGATCATACTATCAAGCGGTTGAAACTTTACATATTCAACTACATTAAAAGAATTATTGATGCTATCCCCTCTTTTGGAATAATCAACTTTAAAGGCTCCGAAATTAACTCCCACACGCTTCATCTTATCTGCACCCCAGGTCCATGCCAGATCAGGGGCGAATACATTTAAACTTCCTACATAATTACTACTTGTATTTCCATCAAAATTAAAATTGAACCCGTTAAGGAAAGTAACATTATCTATAGAATCCTGGGTAGGTGCAGCTGCTACTGGTGAATCATTTTTTACTACATGCACTCTGTGATGCGGATCTGAAGCTGGCTGGCCGGCGATGCTTATATCAAAAGATTCCTCTATAGTAAAAGTTGTACCATTCAGCAATATGTAGAGGCTTATTTCCACCGTATCTCTTTTTTGTCTCAAATCAGTTGCTAATACCCTATAGTGCGGAGTTGTAGACACGATAGATGGATTTATACTATTTCCAGCTGCATTGATAATATTAAATGTAAGTGGTGTATCGGCACACGCAGCACCTGGGGGGCAATGCTGTTCGATCTTAAAAGTGATCTTTCGTATATCAGAAGTTGTACCTCCGTTATTCGACTGAACGTATTTTATTTTTGTGTCACCAGCCACCATCCTGATAACCTGTGAGGTTGCATTAAATACAACCAGGGAGAAGAGAAGGAAAATAACGTTCTTTTTCATATGCTATATATTTTGAAGCTAATGTATATTAACACGCAATAAAAAAAGGGCGGTGTGCCGCCCTTTAGAAAAAAAACAATAAAAATTTAACCTTTATCAGATTGTTTAAAAGCTAACTCCGAACCCCAGACCTCCTAATATTTGGCAAAACCAATCGTTGCCTTCTTTATCCATATAATAAAAAGTTGGAGTTAAACCGGCACGAAAAAACAAGCCACTTTCCTTTTTACTCTGCATACGGAAACCTGCCCGTACACTAAAATAATTTTCCCAGTCGATTTGCTTGTAGCCTTTTGCATCGGAAGCTGTTTGACGTTCCATAATAATAAAGCGGGTAAAGCCAAGGCCTGTTTCAAAATAAAATTTCTCGTTACCTATTAAAAGGTTCGGTTCCATTACAATTGATGATTGATATGTTCCGTGTGCTGCCGGGTAAAAGAAAAGGCCACTGCGCATAGAAGCTCCAACACGTTCTTTCAAAAAAAGGATACGATCATAATTCAATGAATATAAACCTCCATTAGTAAAGATTTCAGCAAACACTGCATTTTTAGGTCTCTTTGGCGCAGGCGCTTTTTCTTCTATGTTATTTTCATCAATACGTTCATTGTCTCCCGATACTTTTGACATGAATACGGGATTTGCCGGTTTTATAGCAGGTAGGAGCGATTGATCTTTTACTGAACCGGTTATACTATCGCTTTGTGCAAATGCGACTCCAGTATAACTTATACAAAAGGCAAAAAGTAGTATCTGTTTATTCAGCTTCCTCATTGTTAACAATAATCTAAGATAGAAAAAAGCACCGAATGTTTTGGAGATTTAACGTATAGAAAAGACAAAGCCCCTGAATGTAGCTACAACAGGGGCTTTCTTTGGCATCAATAATTTACTGGTAAGTCCAGCGTATTTCCCGCAGTTAATATCCTGCCGGTTTTTTGATTTTTAATTCTTTAAATACTTTATCGAACAACTTCACATCATAGTGGTATTCTTTAAAATAGATCAGGTCATTCTTCAACAAATCTACCCAACTTAATCCCGGATAAACATCTTCTGTTAAATGGGCCTTATAAATAGCAACAGCATTTTTATAGTCTCCGTTCAGCAGGTACAAGTGTGCCGTACTCATCTGGAGGTTCAGATCTTTAGGATGCAAGAGCGCTCCACGTTTCAGGTAAGTAAGGGCTTCTGTTTTCTTTTTATTTTCCAGTAAATACCAACCTATATCTGTGAAAATGTTGCTTTCAAGGTTCAGCGTATCCGGTTTCGTAACTTTAACTGATCTGGGATATTCTTTATCACCCACAATTCTTGAATAACCCGTTACGTTACCTTTTTCATCCAGGATAATTTTTTTAATAGCAGGAAACTCTTCATTAAAAAATGTTGTTGGTGTACTAAAGTGCATGGGCTGATACATATAATTTCCCCATCCGAACGTATAAAACTGGTATACATTATCTTTTTTACCAATACCTGCCCATGAATTCTCGAAAAGATAAATTCCTTCGTACTTTTTTAATGTAGTGTCAGCAACCGGGATAGAGTATTTTTTTTGTGGTTCATGGTAAAAGTTTTTCCATTTATAAACTCTTGCTACGCTATTTATTACTTCCGACAAAAGTCTTCCATCTTCACTGTTCAAAAACACCACTACTCCATATCCATCTTCGAGACTGGCATAATACTGTCCGCAAAAACCATCGGTTCCGGCGCCATGTTGAAAATATACAGCGCTATCTATATTATCAATAAAAGTCCCCAAACCGGTTGGGCCATTATTGTATGGCGTTAAATGCAGCTTTATCATTTCTGAAGATAGTACTTTAGATTTTTGCCCTTTATAGGCAAGTTGCATATCAATTATATATTTGGATATTTCAAGGGGCGTTGACCATAAACCTCCACCAGCTGCTTCAGGTAAAACATGAAACTTATTTAAAACTCTTGAACCATCGGCGTAGTAACCCGATGCACAGGAAACCTTTTCTTTTTTTGGATACAAGTCGTAAGAGCTAGCTGTCATTCCCAATGGTACCAGCACATTTTGATACATCCATGAGTCATAAGGCTTATTCGTTACATCCGTTAATACCAATTGTGATATGGTAGTTCCGCCACCAGAATATTGAAATTGCAACCCTGGCTCAAACATACTTCGAACAGGAGGTACGGTAATAATACTTCCTCCCTGTATCCGGGTACTTGTAATAGTTGGCGCCTTTGCATCCAATACCTGTAATATGGAAGGAACCGGCGTTTTTATATTATGCCCTCTGAAACCATGAGTCGACAGGCCCGCAGTATGACTAAGCAGATGCGCTAATGTTATTTTTTTGCCTTTGGAAAGAGAGTCATAAGGAAATTTCCAGGAGGTAAGATAAGCATTGATATCTGTGTAGAGGTCCAATTTCCCTTCCTGCACAAGTTTTAAAATACCTAATGCATTAAGTGATTTACTGATTGATCCTGCCTGGAATAAGGTTTGATTGGTTACCGGCCTTTTTTCTTCTTCATCTGCCCATCCATATCCTTTTGCCCATTCAACTTTATAGTCTTTTATAACTGCAATGCTCATTCCCTTAACCTTGTATTCTTTCATTCGTTCCTTTATGGAGCTTGGCTTGTCATTTATTAAAACGTTACGGGTCAAGTAATTTTCTACCTGCTTTATTTTTTCAAGTATTTCGGGCGCATATTGTGATTGTGCACTTCCATATAATGTAAAAAATAAGGTTAAGAAAAACGGGATTGTTTTTTTCATAAAATTGATAGTATTATATAATTAATGGATCAGGATAATTGAATTCCGTCACTAGGCAAAAGTATATGCTATTTGATTCAGTACTTGTTATTGCTTTGTTAACGACTTGTTATTGCCAAAAAATGTTTCCCTTACAAGCACAAAGCCAGTTCAATTCATCAGAACTCATACAAACAAAAAAGGCCGCTGATCTTTCAGCGGCCTTTTATACCTCGGGTGGAAGACATTTTTTCCAGACTTTAAATCCCCGGAACTAGTTTACCATTAACATAACCGTCTATTTTTTCACGTTAACTACTTAATGTTTTCGCAGGAAACTATTATAGGATCGGTTGGCAAATACATGTAAGCGTCACCGTAATTACCTCCTCCCATGTATTCTTCCTTCACATTTGCACTACCTATGCCACACTCTCCTTTGCTATTTTTTACAGCCACACACACACTTAATTTTCTGCAAAGTGGTATATCAAAGTCATTTTTATCCACAACCCAGGTTTGGTAGGTTATGTTAACTTTGGTAACTGTAAAGCCTT
>DASWXS010000304.1:0-6821 GCA_036405375.1 Bacteroidia bacterium | reverse complement strand
AAGCACATAAGCTGGAAGAAGTAGTTGAAATGGTGGAAAGCGACGAAATGCCTATGTCGTCTTATACACTTATGCATGGAGATGCGAAACTAAATGCTGATCAAAAGAAACTTATTATTGACTGGGCAAAAACCAACCAGGATTCGCTGGAGAAACTTATTCCTGTGCAGGAAAAGAAATAATCTAAAGTTAATATAAATTAAAAAGCCCCGATCAATGATCGGGGCTTTCGTTTTATTGTCCGTGACAGTTTTTATATTTCTTACCGCTTCCGCAAGGACAAGGATCATTACGTCCTATCTTCGCTTCCACTTTTATTGGCTGTGGTTTGGCTTTCTCTTTTTTCTGAACATCTTCTTCGTTCCTGCTTTCTGTTAACTGCTCTTGTTTTGGTTTAGGAGCAGATTGCTGGAAACGTGCCTGCTGCATAGCTTGCTGGCTGTTTTGTGCAGGAAGGTTTCCTTTGATCAGGAAGGAAATTGTATCCTTGCTTGTTTTCAGGATCATGTCCTTAAACAATTTGAAAGACTCCAGCTTATAGATCAACAATGGATCCTTTTGTTCCAATGCAGCATTTTGTACTGACTGCTTCAGATCATCCAACTCACGCAAGTGCTCTTTCCATGCATCGTCGATCATGATCAGGGAAATGTTTTTCTCAAAAGACAATACCATTTCCTTGCCCTGCGTTTCGTAAGCCTTTTTAAGGTTAGCCATTACCTGGATCGTCTGTAATCCATCGGTAAACGGTGTTACGATATTTTCAAACGTATTCGACTCATTTTTGTATACCTGTTCTACAACCGGCAATACCGTGTTAGCGATACGCGCATTTTTTTCTTTGTAGTTCACTGATGCTTTATCAAACACTTTCTGAACCAACTCATCGTGTTTAATACTTGAGAATTCACTTTCAGTAACCGGGCTTTCGATTGATAATGATTTAATCAATTCCAAAGTAAACCCTTCATAATCCTTATCATCATGGAATTCAGAAACCGCGTTCTCAGAAATATCATAGATCATATTTGCGATATCCACACTTAAACGTTCTCCAAACAATGCATTTTTACGGCGTTTGTAAACAACTTCACGCTGCGCATTCATTACATCATCATACTCGATCAAACGTTTACGGATACCAAAGTTATTTTCTTCAACTTTCTTTTGCGCTCTTTCAATCGATTTGGTGATCATACTGTGCTGGATAACTTCGCCTTCTTTCAAGCCCATTCTATCCATCATTTTTGCAATACGCTCGCTACCGAACAAACGCATTAAATCATCTTCCAACGAAACGAAAAACTGTGAACTTCCCGGATCTCCCTGGCGACCAGCACGGCCACGTAACTGCCTGTCAACACGACGGCTCTCATGGCGCTCTGTACCAATAATAGCTAAACCGCCTGCTTCTTTTACTCCTGGTCCGAGTTTAATATCGGTACCACGACCTGCCATGTTGGTAGCAATAGTTACTGTTCCTGGCAAACCAGCTTCAGCAACAACTTCTGCTTCTTTCTGGTGCAATTTCGCATTCAATACATTGTGCTTGATTCCTTTCAGCTTAAGCATCTTGCTTAATAACTCGGAAATCTCAACCGAAGTAGTACCAACCAGTACAGGACGTCCTGCAGCTACCAGCTTCATAACTTCTTCAATTACTGCACTGTATTTTTCACGTTTGGTTTTGTATACGAGATCTTCTTCGTCTTTACGTTGAATACCGCGGTTGGTAGGAATTTCCACTACATCCAGTTTGTAGATATCCCAGAATTCCTGGCTTTCTGTACTCGCCGTACCCGTCATACCGGCAAGCTTATTATACATACGGAAGTAATTCTGCAAAGTGATCGTAGCATAGGTTTGAGTCGCTGCTTCGATCTTCACGTTTTCTTTCGCCTCGATTGCCTGGTGTAATCCATCGCTGTAACGACGTCCGTCCATAATACGGCCTGTCTGCTCATCAACGATCTTAACCTGTCCGCCATCAATAACGTACTCTACATCTTTTTCAAATACAGTGTATGCTTTTAACAACTGGTTTACGGTGTGGATACGCTCACTTTTGATAGAGAAATCCTGCATCAGCAATTCTTTACGTTGCAGCTTTTCTTCTGCCGGAGCTGTTGACTTCTCGATCTCCGCAATCTCTTCACCAACGTTTGGCAATACGAAGAATCTTGTATCTTCAGAATTAGCAGTGATGAGGTCGATACCTTTTTCTGTTAATTCAACACTGTTATGTTTTTCATCAATAACAAAGAATAACTCAGCATCGATCTTGTGCATTTCCTTTTGCTGATCAGCCATGTAGAAGTTCTCTGTTTTTTGCAATAAGGCACGAACACCTGTTTCGCTGAGGAATTTAATTAAAGCCGAGTTTTTTGGTAAACCTCTGTATGCACGTAACAAAGGCATTCCTGCTTCTTTTTCCTTTCCTTCGTTGTATAATTTTTTTGCTTCGGAAATACATTTCTGGATATACTCACGTTGTACTCCAACCAGTTTTTCCACTCTTGGTTTAAGCTCCATAAATTCGTGCTTATCACCTTTTGGAGTTGGTCCTGAAATGATCAAAGGAGTACGGGCATCATCGATCAACACGGAGTCAACCTCATCCACAATCGCGAAATTGTGCTTACGTTGAACCAGGTCTTCCGGAGAACGCGCCATGTTATCACGCAGGTAATCGAAACCAAATTCGTTGTTTGTTCCGTAAGTAATATCAGCCAGGTAAGCCATTCTACGCTCGTAAGAGTTCGGCTCGTGATTATCAATACACTCTACGGTTAAACCATGAAATTCAAACAACGGTGCATTCCATTCAGAGTCACGACGGCTTAAGTAGGTATTTACTGTTACTACGTGAACACCACGGCCTGCCAATGCATTAAGGAACACAGGCAAAGTAGACACGAGTGTTTTACCTTCACCGGTTGCCATCTCCGCAATTTTACCGCCATGTAATACGGTTCCACCAATCAGCTGCACATCGTAATGAACCATGTTCCAGGTAACATTATTTCCGGCTGCAGTCCAGGTATTTTTCCAGGTTGCCTGCCCATTTTCAATGGTAACGTTTTTAGCATTAGGGTGACGGCTGATATAGAACTGATCGATTTCTGAAGCAGTTACTTTCAGATCACCAACCTCTGTAAAACGACGTGCTGTTTCCTTACATACGGCAAATGCTTCGGCCTGCAATTCAGTTAATACAACTTCTATCTTTTTGGTGATATCTTTTTCAATCTCATCGATTTGCTTATAAAGCTCTTCTTTGGTATCTACATCCATCTCCGGCTCAGCTTCAATACGCTTTTTGATGGCAGTGATCTTGTCGTCTTCTGCTTTGTAAGAATCTTTAATTTTGTTCTTCATAGTAGCAGTACGTTCACGCAGCTGTTCGTTCGACAATGAAGAAAGGGTTGCATATATGGAGTTTACCTTATCAACAATGGGTTGAATTTCTTTGATATCCTTTTCAGATTTGGTACCAAGTAATTTCTTTAAAAATCCTAACATATTCGGTTCTATTTGAGGGGAACGAAGATACAAATATTAACCCAAATAACGCATGAAGCGTTATTTGCCTGAAAGGCTGACGAAAAGCGCAGCTTTTGTCATGGTTATCCTGACAAATATTTCATTTTTGAAATATTTCGTCATGGATTAAACCAACGATCCGTTATTACTTATTAAAGACTAATTGACAGAAAACTGCGACAAAAGAGTTGAACTTTAAGATTTTATGGTTAGAAAGTCAGTTTTACTGGTAGCTGGATCAGCCGAAGATTTACGCGGATTTCAAGAATTTATTTAACACAAAAAAGGAGCAATTTTATGCTCCTTTCAAAGATATATAGTCTAAAAATACTAGCTAATTTTTATCCGCGCTAATCCGCGGCAAATAATCTATTTCTGGCTATCGGCATAACCAAACACCTTCTTCAGGATATCGGTGGCCCTTGCCATTGGGTCTTTACGGATCTTCGCTTCCTCATCGCGAACCAGCTTAAACAATCCTTGTGCCGCCAGGTTGGTAACATAACTATCCAGGTCAGGATTTTGTTTTTCTACAAAAGGGATTTTGTTATAAGTAGTAACCAAAGGATTCCAGTATTTTGTTACCTCAACCTTGGTTATAGCGTCTTTCACTGTTGGTTTAAATGCTGTGATAAGAGATGCATATGTCTTTTCACGTAAAAAGTGCGTAGCAGCAGTATCGCCTCCTTTTAAGATTCCCATTGCATCGGTAAAGCTCATGTTTTTGATCGCGTCAACAAATATCGGTGCAGCGCTTTTGGAAGCCTCCTCAGCAGCACGGTTAAGAGAAGTTTCAAATTCTGTTACTTTATTCTGCATACCCAGGTCAATGAGCTTTTGCTTCATTTTTGCAGCCTCCGGCGGGAATGGTATAAACAACATTGGATTTTTATTGAACCCATCGAGTTTAGACGCGAAAGAAGCTGAATTATTTGCCCCGGTACTTAATGCTTCCTTTAAACCACTGATAATCTCATCATTAGTTGGAGTCATGTTGGCTGTATTACCACCGGTTATCCCATTTGCTGTATCCAAAATGCTTTTTGTGGTTGCCGGATCACAGGATACCCATACCATAGCGGCTACCATCAGAACAGAAAAGAATTTAAGTTTCATAATAAATTTTATTGTTATTTTTTGGTTTTTATTATCGAACGAATTTACTGAATATTGCAATGCAAAAACCAAAAAAGGTGCCAAAATCATGATAGCTGAAATTATAACAATAGGAGACGAAATACTGATCGGGCAAATTGTGGATACCAACTCGGCCTGGATGGGCGTTCAACTGAATATGGCCGGTATAAAAGTAAAACAGATCACTTCTGTTTCTGATGAAAAACAACATATACTCGACGCGCTCAAAGACGCAGAAAAAAGAGCTGATCTTGTTTTAATAACAGGTGGCCTGGGACCAACAAAAGATGATATTACCAAACATACACTTGCGGTATATTTTAATACTACACTCCAAACAGATGAAACAGCATTGGCAATGGTAACCGATTTTTTTGCCAAACGAGGACGTGATCTCACTGAGCTGAACAGGAAGCAGGCAGAGGTACTTTCGAATTGCATCACTATTCATAATTATAACGGCACTGCACCCGGAATGTGGATCAAGCATAACAACACTATTTTTGTAAGCATGCCCGGAGTTCCATTTGAAATGAAAGCCATGATAAGTGATTTTGTAATTCCTAAATTAAAAAAGGAATTTGATCTTCCTGCAATTTATCATAAAACAATTCTCACTAATGGTATCGGAGAAAGTTATCTTGCTGAGCGAATTGAAAAATGGGAAGATACACTCGCTTCAAAAAATATAAAGCTCGCTTACCTGCCTTCACCGGCAATTGTAAAGCTCAGGCTAAGTACTTCCGGGAAAGATGAAACTAAACTGAAACAAACCGTTGAAGAAGCTATACTGGAAGTAGAACCTTTGATACAGGAATTTATTTTTGGCTATGAAGAGTACGGAAAAGAACCAGATCAAATTGAACATATTATTGCCTCTTTATTAAAGGAAAGAAAATTAAAACTGGCACTTGCAGAAAGTTGTACGGGAGGCTATATTTCGCATTTGATCACATCTATTTCAGGGTGCTCTGAGTTTTACCAGGGAGGAATTATTCCTTACCACAACGAATTCAAGAATTCGTTCCTTGAAGTAGATACCAATATATTTAAGGAGTTCGGTGCCGTTTCTGAAACCTGCGTAAAATCAATGGCAGAGAACGTAAGAAAAAAATTTGTTGCTGATATATCTGTTGCAGTATCAGGAATTGCAGGTCCTTTGGGAGGGACCGACGAAAAACCTGTTGGAACAGTATGGATAGCCGTGTCCTATAAAGAAACAACGTTAACTAAAAAATTCCAGTTTGGAACCGATAGAAACAGGAACATTCGAATGGCAGCAATTACAGCCTTAAATATGCTCCGGAAATCGGTCCTGGAAGTACAGTAAACACCTTATTTTGAATCAGACTAAATACCTATTTTAATTTGAAAATGCACATTATTTCGCTAAGTTTGCAGGGAACACTAACCTAATGTATGAACGTAATAATTGTTGATGATGAACTGCACGGACGAGAGAATTTAAAAATACTATTGGAAAAACATTGTCCTTCTGTGCATGTGATGGGATTGGCTTCAAATGTATTTGAAGCCAACAAACTGATTGAGCTCCACAAACCCGATGTAGTTTTTTTAGATGTTGCGATGGGACTGATTGATGGTATAACTTATTTAAAATCTCTAAAAGAAAAAACTTTCCAGGTCATTATTGTATCCGCTTACCGTGATTATGCCTTACAGGCAATGGAAAACGGCGCTTTCGGCTATTTATTGAAACCTGTTTTGTCACTGACCCTGCAGGAGCAAATTAAATCGCTTGAGAATTTTTTCCTGGAGCATTCGAATGGTAACCAGGTAAGCCGACAGAAAACAACTGTTGATGAAACGGCTAATGGTAAAATTGCCATTACGCACTCTAACGGATACCTGATCACAGATCTGAAAGATATAATCCGGTTTGAAGCACATGGAAATTATACTAAAATTCACCTGACAAACGGAGCTGTTTTACTTACTTCGAAAACACTGAAAAAGTATAATGACATGATCCAATCAAAGGATTTTTTCAGAATTCATAAAACTCATTTTGTGAATATTTCCTTTGTAAAGGAAGTGCTGAACCGGGGGAATGGATTTATTGTATTAAAGGATGGAACAGAGCTACCTATTGCCGTACTAAAACGCCCTTTATTCAATAA
>DASWXS010000303.1:0-3844 GCA_036405375.1 Bacteroidia bacterium | reverse complement strand
CTTATTAAAATAGATAACTTTATTTTCGTCCGTAATGCATCTTGCCTTCACATCAATTTCTTCATTTACATTTCTCAGCGGTATATATACTTTATTCACTTCATCTACGCCTTTTGCACTATTAACATGGTAAATGGTATGAACCGTTTCGTAAATAGCTGCCTGCCCGTCTGAATCGTATGCTACTTCATAAATATTTTTGTCCAATACGGTGATAATATCCTGGTTTTTTTCGGCATCTGCTGGTTTGTATACGGTTGGAGTTTTTGCAAACGACATTCCCTGGTAAAAATAGGTTTGTGCATTCACCGTTAATACAAACGAAAGTATTAATAGTGTTAATAGTTTTTTGTTCATAGGTTATTTTTTTAGTGAGATAGAAATTAAACTCGACTTTGCTTTCCGGTATGTACTTATCGCTTTGTTTAATTCAGGAAAATCAGCCTGGTCAATTTCTGCCTTATTCATTGTAATCGAATTCTCAAATGTGATCTTCGACATTGTTTTTGAATACTTAAGCGAATACGTAAATGTTGCGTCATTGAAAGAAAGGTCTTCCGGCAAATATTCTACATTGTATTTTCCCACATCAAAATTCACCGATAGCTTTGTGCTTCCGGCATAAGTAAATGAATAGGGATGCACTCTTTTGGAAGTAGAGAATTTTTCGAAATAGTCTTTCAGAAAATTAAGATTGATGTATTTAGTATTGTTGCTTTCGGTTATATAATCGTTTATCGTTAGCTTATATTTAAGCAGCAATGGTTTATCAAGGCTCTGCTCAACAATATTAAAGGTATCGAGGCTGAATTTGTTGTTACCTTTTTCCAGCACACTTTCCAGGTATTCTTTCTGCCATTTATATGATTTATTCCCGAATAAATGCATCAGCCGGATTTTGTCGTAACCATACAATTTATAGTAGCCTTCGCCTGTTATCTTATTTCCGTCGGCCAGCTGAAGCACTATACTATCATGTTCCATATTATTTTTTGTATCCGATACGGGTACTTTCTTAACCGTAAAATTATCCTTATCAATTCCGATCAACGCTTCTTTACCTTGTATCATAGAAGTCGGTACTCCAAACGGGTAATATTTACCGGTAGCATCCAGGAAAATAGTATCGCTCCCATTAATGTAAGTCGCTATCATGTGATTGGAACAGAAGGGAGCAGGAAAATCAGTGAACTGGTAAGGGATTTCGGTAGTACCTATCCAGGTTCTGTATACAGGCAACTTTGCAATTTGCGCCAACCTGGTAATAAGGTTAGCCATATCTTTACAATCACCAAACCTTCTTTTACAAACTACAAGTGCTTCACGCGGAATGTATCCACCCAAACCATCTTCATAAGCAAGATATGCTACTTTATCCTGGACCCAGTAAAAGATCTTTTCCAGTTTGGCTTTTGGATCAGTTAGTCCGTTGGTTAATGAATCGCTCAGCTTAACCAGGTATTCGTCATTGGAGATATCCACATTTTTAAGAAGATCGTTGTACCAGCTATATAGGTTTACAAGACTTCCACAAACAGGCACTTCTCCTCCTTCCTTATTCTTATACTTTTCGATGCTGAACAGGATATACGATGCTTTGCTCTTAAAAGCAGGATCATACTCCTCATCAATAATGGGCCAGATAGTATCAAACTTCCAGTTCATACTGATCATTTTCTTATCCCTTGTATTGGAATCATAAAAATATGTGAGTCCCTGGTTATTAAACTCCTTTGATTTCAAAACGATATCATTCTGCATATTGATGGAGTAATTTGCTTTCAATACCGGGTAATAATCACTGAAATAAAAAGCCCCAAAAAAACGTGGTTCTACCCATTCTTCATCATACTGAATTTCTACGATATCACCTTCTTTAGCATCATAAAATGTAATATTGTAGAACTGGCTATTGTCGTAAAAAATACCGTCATCATTATGCTCTGCTTTTAGCTCAATGGTAGTTATTTCCTTTTTTGAATGTTTCTTCCCATTGTAAATATACAGATGTGCTTTCAGATTATTGACCTTTACAAACTCGCTGGTCCTGATCTTTTTGCTACGAACATTACTTAACCCGTTTTTCAGCAGGAGGAATTTTTCTGTATTGTGATTTATAACGGATAAAACTCCTTTGGTAGTTTTTATCTCCACCTGCTCCTGTTTAAGTAAATACACCAATTGCTGGTTTGGAAATTTCGCAAACAATTGCGGCACATTCACATCATTCTGCGACAAGGCAGATCCTGTAAATCCGAAAACACCAGCACATACCAACAGGAATTTCAGAAGCGTTTTATTTAACAAATGTAGCGTCATCGTTATAATACAACATAGATTTAACCGGTTTACCCGTTTGGTCATAGTATATAGTCCAACCGTGTCTTTCACCTGATTTATAGTTTACAACATGTTCCAGTTTACCATTCTCATAATAATATTCGCAGGTACCATCAATGTCTCCGTTAATAAAACTTTCTTTTGATTTAAGTGTTCCGTTTGGATAGAACTCTTTAGAATCTCCAACGCTTACACCATGGAAAAAATTGTCTTCTGTATATAACTGACCATTTGAGAAATATACTGAGCGTTTTCCGTTAAGCTCTCCATTTGTATAAGTTGCTTCAAACGATTTTTTTCCATTCTGGAAATAACACAGCGCTTTGTAGTCGCCTGATGTTAATACCATCGGTTTCACAAAATTTCCGCTGGCGTCTTTATAGGTAAAATTCACAAGAAAGTCCTTATCAAAATTTCGTTTGTAGATTAATTCACCAAAAGCGTCATACACATTTGATTCACCCTGCAGGTTGCCGTAATTGTAAGTCATGTCCTTAAATACTTTCCCATTCTCATGGTACAGCACTCCTTTTCCATGGTATTCCCCGTTATCAAAGCTATAATCGGATTCTATTTTACCACTCGGATAATAATCCACTTTTTTTCCATCAATCTCATCATTAAAGTAATCGGCTTCGTTTTTCTTTCTTCCCAATTCATCGTATAAGATTCCTTTGCCTTCTCGTTTACCTTTAATATATTTAACACTGTATTTTGTACTTCCATCCGCGAAAAATTCTTTGGTATCACCTTCCACATAGTCTTTTGAAAACTCACGGTGCACAATAACTTTTCCGGCAAGGTTTTTCTTATCCAGTACGCCCGTTCCTTTTGCCAGGTCAATATTCTGGATAACGTTCCCGAGTGTATCAAAATAGACAACTTTGATCAAACAGGTTTCGCTGAATAACTCCTCGCGCTGAAGTTTGCCTGTAACATCATAAAATTCAGCCCAGCCATCCACTTCACCATATTCATAATAGTACTTTCTATCCACCAGCTTATTTTTCTTATAATATGTCCAGTAACCAACCCGGTTACCATTTTCCACTTTTCCTTCATAATCCAGATCTCCATTAATGAAGTACTTTTTAAAATATCCATCTTCTTCATTGTTCACATAATTGGTTTCCGTCATTATTTTACCATTGTTGTGGTACTTAACATATTTTCCATGAAGAATACCTTCCTTATAAGTGGATTCGGTGGTTAACACTCCGAATGTAGAGTAATCTTTCCATACACCTTCCAGCTCACCATCGCTCACTGTTCCTTCTCTTTTCTTTACCCCGTTTGGATAATAAAGGGTAGGTGAGAAATTCTTTCCATTTACTTTATAATTACAGATCTCAGAGCCATCCTTTTTGTACGCCCTGTATTCCTGCATTTTACCTTTTTTGTAAGTGAACTCCTGCCAAAGAATACCGTCGTAATCATAATATTTCTGAACACCGTTTAATTTTCCATCGTCAAATAGTTCCACCTCGCTTAATACACCTGAGTC